>NZ_JSWJ01000021.1:0-103082 GCF_000826845.1 Phaeobacter sp. S60 | reverse complement strand
TCGGCGGTGACCACCTGCACGTGGCCTAGAGTGCAGGTTGATCGGCAGCCAGCGTGATCGGCCCAGGATGCAGGCAGGCCACACCATGCGCACCGCCATCGGGCTGCGGCACGATCTGCGCGCAATCCGCCTGCGCGCGCGGGCAGCGTCCGCGAAAGACGCAGCCAGAGGGCGGGTCCATCGGCGACGGCATGTCGCCTGTCATCGGAACGATGCGCTTGGCGCGTTCGGCCACCGGATCAGGGATCGGCACCGCCGAAAGCAGCGCCTGCGTATAGGGGTGCCGCGGATCATCGTAGAGCTGAGCCTTTGGCGCCTTTTCCATGATCCGGCCGAGATAGAGCACCATCACCTCGTCGGAGATGTTCTTCACCACGCTCAGATCATGCGCGATAAAGATCATGGCCAGCCCCAGATCGCGCTGCAGCTCTTTCAACAGCTCGATCACCTGCGCCTGGATCGACACGTCCAGCGCCGAAACCGGCTCGTCGCAGATAAGCAGCTTGGGCTCGACGATCAACGCACGGGCGATGCCGATGCGCTGGCACTGGCCGCCGGAGAACTCATGCGGGTAACGGTTGATCATCTGCGGCAGCAGGCCCACCCGCTCCATCATCTGCGCGACGCGTGTGCGGCGTTCCTTGGCGGAGAGACCGGGGCGGTGCGTGGCGAGCGGCTCGGCGATGATCTGTCCCAGCGTCATGCGCGGGTTCAGCGAAGCCAGCGGGTCCTGAAACACCATCTGGATTTCCGAGCGGTAAGGCTTCATCCGGCGCGGGCTGAGCGACAAGAGATCGGTTTCGCCGCGCCACATCACCTGTCCCGTGGCAGGCACCATCTGGATCAGTCCGCGCGCGAGCGTCGACTTGCCGCTGCCGGATTCGCCAACCACACCGAGTGTCTTTCCGGCTTCCAGCTCGAAATCCACCCCGTTGACTGCGTGCAGGTGGCGCGGCCGGGTCCAGGGCATGTCGCCGGGGCGGGTGAGCGCAAACTTCACATCGAGATTGCGGACAGAGAGAAGCGGGCTCATGCGGTGACCTCCGCGATTGCGCGGTGGCAGGCGCGGGCGCGGTTCTGCGCAAAGGGGGCCAGCGCGGGGACCGTCCGGCAATCCTCGCCCGCATAGCCGCAGCGCGGACGGAAGGGGCAGCCTTCGGGCGGGGCTGCCATATTCGGCGGATTGCCGGGGATCGCCTTCATCGCGGCATCCGCATCATCCACCCGGGGCACCGCTTGCAGCAGCCCGCGGGTATAAGGATGCGTCGGCGCGGCAAACAGCGGCTCCGCCGGCCCCTGCTCCATCACGCGGCCGCCATACATGACAACCACCCGTTCGCAAAACCCCGCGACAACCCCCAGATCATGGGTGATCAGGATCGTGGCCATGCCGAAATCCTGCTGCAGGTCGCCCAGCAGATCCATGATCTGCGCCTGCACAGTCACGTCGAGCGCGGTTGTCGGCTCGTCCGCGATCAGGAGGTCCGGCTTGCACAGAAGCGACATGGCGATCATCACCCGCTGACGCATCCCGCCTGAGAATTCATGCGGATACAGCCGGATGCGGTCCTTTGCCGCCGGGATCTTCACCGCGTCGAGCATACGCACCGACTCCGCCAGGGCGTCCTGTTTCGACATGCCCTGATGCCAGGTCAGCACCTCGGTCATCTGGTCAGCGATCCGCATGTAAGGATTGAGCGAGGTCATAGGATCCTGAAAGATCATCGCGATCCGCTCGGCCCGGATCTTGTTGAGCAGTTTCGGCTTCGCGCCCAGGATCTCCTGCCCGTCAAAGCGGACCGACCCCTCGGTGCGCCCGTTCGGGGCCAGCAGCCCCATGATGGAAAACGCGGTCTGCGACTTGCCCGACCCGCTTTCGCCAACGATGCCCAGGGTCTCGCCCCGGTCGATGGACAGCGACAGGTTGTTGACCGCGTGAACCGGTCCGTCTTCGCCGTCGAAGGTGACGGAGAGATTGTTGATCTGCAAAAGCGGCATCAGCGATCCTTGGGGTCGAGCGCGTCACGCAGTCCGTCGCCGATGAAAAACAGGCCGAACAGCGTGAGACAGAAGAAGAGGAGGGGGAAGCTGAGCTGCCAGATGGTGCCATAGGCGATGGTCCCGGCGCCTTCGGAGATCAGCGCCCCGAGCGAGGTCAAAGGCTCCTGCACGCCAAGACCCAGGAAGGAGATGAAGCTCTCTGTCAGGATCATCAGCGGCACCAAGAGCGTGGCATAGACGGCGATGACGCCCAGCAGGTTCGGCACGATGTGGCGCAGGATGATGACCGGGGCCGGAACGCCGATGGCGCGGGCGGCCTCGACAAATTCGCGCCCCTTGATGGTCAGCGTCTGGCCGCGCACGATGCGCGCCATCTCCATCCAGGAAATCAGGCCGACGCCCGCAAACAGGATGGTGATTGACCGTCCGTACATCACCAGCAGCAGGATCAGCACGAACATGTAGGGCACCGCCATGAAGATATCGACGAGCCGCATCATGATATTGTCCGTGCGCCCTCCGACGTATCCCGCGATGGCGCCGTAAAGCGTGCCGATGATGCAGGCGATCAGCGCGCCGACCAGACCGACGGCCAGGCTGATCTGCGTCCCCTGCACGGTGCGCGCAAAAAGATCGCGGCCCAGATCATCGGTGCCGAAGTAATGGCCGCTGGCGATCGAAGGCCCGCCCAGTTCGGCAATCTGGCCCATGACGCTGTAGTCCAGTTCCTCGTTCGACCACTGTGCAAAGAGGTTCCCGAACAGGGCAAAGACCACCACGAAGACGAGGATGGCCAGCCCTGCAAGTGCGGCCTTGTTGCGAAAGAAGCGCCGCCGGGCATCGGCCCAGGGGGACCGGCCCTTCCCGGCAAGCGCAGTGGCTTCGACGGCCGGTTCGGATGTCATTGCCATGTCAGTACCTGATCTTGGGGTCGATCCATCCATAGAGGATATCGACCACGAGGTTGAAGAAGATGGTCAGCGCGCCCATCAGGATCGTCACCCCCATCATCACCGCGTAGTCGCGGTTGAGGGCGCTGTCGACAAAGGCCTTGCCGATGCCGCCGGTGGAGAAATAGATGTCGACCACCACCGACCCCGTGATCATCGCCACAAAGGCCGGGCCAAGGTAGGAGATCACCGGCAGCATCGCCGGTTTCAGCGCATGGCGCAGGATCACCTGGCGTTCGGGCAAGCCCTTGGCGCGGGCGGTGCGGATGTGGTTGGAGGTCAGCACTTCAAGCATCGAGGAGCGCGTGATTCGCGCGATGGACGCCATGAAGGAGGTGGAGAGCGCGATTACCGGCATGATCCAATACTCCGGCCCCTGCCAGCCGCCGCCTGGCAGCCAGCCGAGCCAGAGCGTGAACACCAGAACGAGGATCGGAGCCATGACAAAATTCGGCAGGACCTGCGCACCGATCGACACGCCGACCGCTGCGTAATCTAGCAGTGAATTGTGCCGCATCGCCGCAGCGACACCCAGGCTGACCCCGACAATCACCGCCACGGCAAAGGACAGCAGCCCGTAGGTCAGCGTGATCGGGAAGCCCTGCGCGATGATCTCGTTCACCGAGCGGTCCTTGTAGACGAAACTGGGGCCGAAATCGAATTCGCTGACGATGCCCCAGACATATGAGGTGATCTGCTTCCACAGCGGGTCGTCCAGACCGTATTTCGCATTGAGGTTGGCCAGAACCTGTGGCGGCAGCTCCCGCTCGGTGGTGAACGGCCCGCCGGGAGCGGAATGCATCAGCAGGAAGGAGATCACGATTAAAAGCAGAAGCGTCGGAACCGCGATGGCAAGACGCTTAAGGATGTAACTGAGCAAAACTGTCGCTCCCGGAACTTGGGTCGAGGTGGCTGGGAAGAAAGGCGGGCAGCCGGAGCCTTGGCCGAGCTGCCCGCAGGGGCGCGGATTATTCGGCGGTGCGGTACAGATCCTTGCCGTACCAGTTGTTGTTCACGTTGTTCTCCGGCAGCCCTTTGATATCCTCGGCAATCATGTCGACATTGGCATAATGATAGATCGGGATGATCGGCATTTCTTCGGCCAGGATGCGTTCAGCCTCCTGATAGAGCGGCTGCGGATCCTTGGCGGTCTTGCTGTCTTTCATCACCTGATCATAGGCGTCGTTATAGAATTCGCCGTTGTTGTGGCCCGAGTATGAGGTCAGCAGGTCCAGATAGGTCGAGGCCTCGTTGTAATCGCCGCACCAGGCATAGCGCGCCATGTCGTAGTCCTGGTTCTGCATCCGGTCGGTGTGGATCTTCCACTCATAATTGTCGAGCGTGATGTTCACGCCGATCTGCTTGAGCATCTGTGACGCCGCGATGGCGATTTTCTTATGATCTTCCGAGGTGTTGTACTGTAGCGTCAGGTCCAGCGGGTTGTCGGGGCTGTAACCTGCCTCTGCCATCAGCGCCTTTGCAGCTTCCAGGCGCTGCGCCTGATCCATCTTGTCGGCCCATTCCAGCTCGGGACGATCAAAATCGGCGATCGCCCAATGGGTCCAGTTATAGGAGGCCTTCTGGCCACCCTGCAGGATGCGCTCCACGATGATGTCGCGGTCGATGGCATAGGCCAGCGCCTTGCGGACGCGCACGTCGCGCAGGGCTTCCGGCCCTTTTTCGCCGATGTTCAGCATATAGATGTAGGAACAGTTATAGGGGGTGGAGACCGCCTGTTCGGGGTATTCTTTCTTGAGACGCGGATACTGTCCGGCGGGGATGTCCACCCGGTCCAGTTCCCCGGCAAGATACCGCGTGAGACCTTGGTTCACGTCATTGATCGTCAATGCGGTGAGTTTTTCCATCACCACATTCTCGGCATCCCAATAGGTGTCGCTTTTCTCCATGACGACCCGCTCACCCAACTGATGTTCGGTCAGCGTAAAGGCGCCGTTGCCCACGAGCTTCCCGGCGTCGGTCCAGTCGTCGCCATGCTCCTCCACCTGGCTTTGCAGAACCGGGAATGTCGATCCATGGACCAGCATCTGCGGGAAATAGGGCAGCGGCGTGGTGATCTTCACCTCAAGCGTATGGTCATCCACCGCCCGCACGCCCAGCTTTTCCGGCGGCATATCGCCCGCGATGACCTCGGGAGCGTTTTCAACCTGCATCAGTTCCATGTACCACGCGTATTCCGACGCGGTCGCGGGATCGGCCAGACGGCGCCAGGCATAGACGAAGTCACCGGCGGTCACCGGCTCTCCGTTCGACCACTTGGCATCCTGGCGCAGGTTGAACGTATAGGTCTTGCCGTCCGCAGATGCTTCGTGATCGAGCGCCACACCCGGCACCAGCTCACCGTTGCCATCTTCGTTGTACAGCCCCTCGAAGAGATTGCGCAGCACATCCGACCCTTCGACATCGGTGTTGATCTGCGGATCCATCGACTTGATCGCGTCCAGAAGCCAGAAGGTATAGGACTGATCCTCGGCCAGCTTGGTGCCCTCGGGCACATCTGCCGCCTGTGCCTGGAGGGCTAGGCCCAAGACAAGCGCCGAAGAGACAAGTGTCGTGCGAATTTTCATGGAGGCTCTCCCTTTGATGGAATTATTCCCGTCTTGATTGATGTCATCCAACCGGAAACTGTTTTCAGTTGCAAGTGGGTGCTTCGCGTCACCGGCAGGCATCAGCTTCGTGAAGGTACAATGCGTTTGGTGCTGGACATGGGAGCCCTTGAGGCGACATTGGTTCGAGCCCAATGGAGGACCGCCGGCTTAATTCCCATTGGCAGACGATCGCCGACTTCCGTGAAGATCGGTTGTGCGGCGCATGCGCTAGAACAACGGGTGAAGACGGCTGGACCCGACAGCGGTAAGCGGGTCTCGCAGGGCTGATACCAACGAGAATGTTAACCTGCTAAAGAAATACCAAAACCTAAACAGAAGCACCCAAATTAATTGACACCATGGGAGCAGATCACTCGCGACGACGCAAACTGAGAGAAGATAGAGGACGTGCATTTGTTCGGAATTGACTTATCGTCTCGTGTTACACCTAGAAACGAATATTCACGATCAGCAAGATTACCGCGTCTTGGCTTCTTGCGAAAGTAAATCAAGGAATGTTCTCCCCACAAGATTGAGCTTGGCCCCTCTGCGAATAGCCGTTTGCACCGTAACGGGGCGATCAAATCCTCCGTTTGCGATATTCTTCATTCGCCCTGCCGCTACCCAGTCCTTGGCAAAGTATGAGGGAAGATACCCGACGTATCGGTCCGTCAGTATGAGCAACGCGATCGCTTCCATTTGATGGCCGATTGCGTTTGAGGGTAGGTGGCGAGTTTTGGGTGCGACGGTATTTTCATTTAAATATGCTCGCTTAGCAAACAGTGAATTACGTAGCTCTTTTTCCTGCTCTTCCGGGCAGTCAATGGCAAACAGCGGATGCCCGGAACCGCAATAGAGGCAAACGGTCTCTTTGCAGATATCGTTGTAGACCAATCCTGGCTTCGGGGAATGGAAGGGGCCGATCCCGATTGGAACCTTGCCGTCAAGTACGGCGTACTCAATGTCATTCGGGGCGAGTGAGTGTAGCTCAATCCTTACATCCGGTGCCATTGCGCTGAATTTAGACAGTGAGCGCACGATTGGGGCTGAGTTATTAGAGGCCCAGTTTTCGATGACGCCCAATGCGAGATGACCGAAAAGACGGCCTCGTGATCCGTCAACGGTCTCCTGAAATTCCCCGAGTGCGCCGAACAATTTCTGCGCTGCTTGGTAGACTGTGTTTCCCTTTTCGGTAACGCGAAAGCCAGTCCTGCCCCGGTCACACAGGCGCATCCCAAGCCGGGTTTCCAATTCCGATATCTGCCTCGAGATCGTGGAGGTCGCCACGTTGAGTACGACCTGGGCATTGGAAAAACCTTCCGCATCTACGACGACGCAAAACACGCGCAATAGATGAATATCGACCTTTGAAACCTGCCTTGCAACCATGGCTACCCCGACTACAGCGTCGTTAAGGTCATCTTGATTGCAATATTATGCAAGTTCAATCCCGATTATTGTAATTTAATACACTTGGAAAGTGGGCACATTAGCGTTTGGGGAGGTTCTTGCGGTGATGACCAAGCCGATCAGCTCTAGGAGAGGTTTTTCAACAATAGCAGCAATGGCAATTTGGAGAGTGAAATGAAGAGACTAGCGACTTGGATGTCCAGTGGATTGTTGGCTACGCTTGGAACTGGCGCGCTGGCCGCTGATGTGGTCATCGGTGTGCCGAATTGGCCGTCGGTGCGGGTAACTGCCAATGTACTCAAGATCGTGCTTGAGGATAATCTCGGTCTTGATGTTGAACTGCAAAACGGCAGCAATCCGATTGTCTTTGAAGCGATGGATTCCGGCGCCATGCAAGTCCATCCAGAAGTTTGGTTGCCCAACCAAGCCAATCTTCACAACACATTCGTGAAGGAAAAAGGCACTGTCGCCATGAATCCGAATGGCATACCGGCAGATCAGGCCATGTGTGTCACCAAAGGAACTGCTGAGCGTACCGGCATCAAGGCGCTGTCAGAGTTAAGTGATCCTGATATGGCTGCCAATTTCGACAGCGATGGCGATGGTATGGGAGAAATCTGGATCGGTGCCGCAGGTTGGGCGTCAACCAATGTCGAGAAAATCCGTGCCAAATCCTACGGGTACGATCAGACAATGACGCTTAAGGAAATGGATGAGACCTTAGCACTGGCTGAGGTTGATGCCGCGACTGATCAAAATACCAATGTGGTGTTCTTCTGCTATACGCCGCATCACATGTTCCAGCTGTATGATCTCGTCCAGTTGGAAGAACCGCCGCATGACCCTGCAAAGTGGAATGTCGCGCAGCCCACTGATGATCCGAATTGGCTGGAGAATTCCTCTGCGGCGATGGCCTGGGACAAGGCTTACCTGCATATCCACTATCAGGCTGCCATGGACGAAAGCGCGGCCGCAGTTCTGTCCAAGGTTAACCTGACCTCCGATCAAGTGTCAGCGATGGTCTATGCCTTGATCGTTGACGAAATGGATGCGGAGGTGTTTGCCCGCAAATGGGTTGAAGAGAACGCGGACCAAGTGGACAACTGGCTGAACTGATTTCTGTTCTTTGTCGCTTGCGCCCCCGCGCGGATCTTTGACGGGCGGGGGTATTCCCTTGTGCGGTGCTCATCATGCTCTGCATAGTTCAATATATCCAACAGGTTGATATCTATGAACGATGACGCAGTCATACGTCTGGACGGAGTATGGAAAGTTTTTGGCGAGCGCGCCGAGGAAGCAATGGAGGCGATCCAACACCGAAATCTGAGCAAGGCCGAAGTGCTGGGTGAATTTGGGTGCGTGATCGGCATCGCAGATTGCTCCTTCGAGGTGCAGAAGGGCGAGATTTTCTGTGTCATGGGGCTGTCAGGTTCTGGCAAGTCCACCATGGTGCGACACATCAACCGGCTGATTGAACCCACTGCGGGCGATATTCAGGTTCTGGGCCGGGATGTACTGGCACTCAACGCCGAAGAACTGCGCGAGATGCGCGCGGTCAATTTGGGAATGGTTTTTCAGCATATGGCGCTGCTGCCGCATCGCACGGTGCGTGACAATGTGGCGTTTCCCTTGCAGATCCGAGGAGAATCCAAATCTCGTCGCTGGGAGGTTTCACAGCGCTGCCTGGAACGGGTGGACCTGCAAGGATACGAAGATCGCTTTCCACGTGAGTTGTCAGGCGGCATGCAGCAAAGGGTGGGCCTGGCCCGTGCGTTGGCCTCTGACCCTGACGTTTTGCTGATGGATGAGCCGTTTTCGGCCTTGGACCCACTCATTCGCAGACAGTTGCAGGATCAGTTCATGGCTCTGTCTGCTGAGCTGGGAAAAACCACAGTGTTTATTACCCATGATCTGGACGAAGCGATCCGTATTGGTACGCGGATCGCCATTATGAAAGATGGGCGTATCGTTCAGATCGGCACGCCGGAGGAAATCGTAACTGAGCCTGCTGATGATTACGTTCGAGACTTCGTTGAGGGGATTTCGAAGCTCAAGTTGGTTTTTGCCCATTCAATCATGGTGCCGCTGGCAGAGTATCAGACAAAAGACTGGGAAGATCTGGCGGTCAGCCCGCGCGCTGCACACTCGACGGATTTAGACACATTGATTGATATCTCGACAGCCACTGAGCAACCAATCGTCATCACATCGGATGATGGAACGGATGTGGGTGTCATTGATAAGCCAACTCTTCTTAAAGGTATCCAAGGGGGCAAAGCATGACCGATACAGGATTGGAAAGTGGCCCCAATGCCAACAGCACGACGGTCGCTGATTTTGTCGAGCGGAACACCAGTTACTACACTGGGGCGTTTAAAAAAATTCAAGATACGACTGGTTTCGCATGGTCATGGAACACAATGGCGGCGGTGTTCGGGCCGCTCTGGGGCGCGGCGCGCGGGGTTTGGGGTTTTTTCTGGATCTTTCTTGTCCTGGAACTGTTTGCGCTGGTTCAGATAGGACGAGGGCTCTGGGGGGAACTTGGTGCCGACCAACTTGCCAAACTTGAGCGTGCTTTAGGGAATATCGCAAAACGTGAGGCACAGGCCGCTGAGTTGCTTGCTGCTGGAGATGCCGCGGGGGCTGACGCGAAACTGAAGATCGCAGAAAATCTGAAGAAAGTTGCCGCGAGGGCGCAAGAACAGGCGGATTTGGCAGCAGCGGAGGCAACCACCATTCTGTTGGTTGGCCTGGCGATTCTGGCCTTGGTGAAGCTGCTCGAAGGGCTTTATGCCAATATTGCCTATGAGGCGCATTACCTGAGGTGGCGGGCGGATCAGGACAGTCAGCAGGTCGGTTTAAAAACATCCAGTACCGTTTTCGGTGCGATCATGATGCTGGCAATCATGCCACTTACGCTGTTGCGGTTCACGGTACGGGCACCGGATGAGATCTTGGCCAGCCTCACGGGTGGGTTTGTCGGTGAGACGATTCCGGTAACGGAGTTCCCAATCCAGCGCGAGTATTTCTCAGCCTTGTCTCGGAAAGGGGATGCTGCATTCGATTGGGCTGCGGCGAATTTTTCGAATACCTTTGATGGCATTACAGCGGCAATCCGTTGGTGTCTGGACGGGTTGGAAACCCTGCTGTTACAGACACCATGGCCCGTCGTTATGCTGGTGATTGTGGTCATGGCCTACCGTCTGGCAGGTCCACGGATCGCGATATTTACAGCAGCGTCATTGGCCTATCTTGCGTTTATGGGGCTGTGGGAATTGTCGATGATCACAGTAGCGCTGATCGGGGCTGGGGCGATGCTGTGCATCATTATCGGGGTGCCATTTGGTATTTGGTTCGGCAAATCAAAACGCGCTTACGCTGTCGCAGAGCCGGTTTTGGATTTTATGCAGACCATGCCGGCATTCGTTTATCTCATTCCTATCATTGCGTTTTTTGGTACTGGTAAGCCGCCAGGTGTATTGGCTACGCTGATCTTCGCGATGCCGCCGGTGATCCGGTTGACGGCATTAGGAATGCGCGGCGTACCCGACGCGACGAAGGAAGCGGCAATCGCTTTCGGATGTTCCCGCCGCCAGTTGCTGTTCAACGTTGAGTTGCCGCTTGCACTTCCGTCCATCATGACCGGGATCAATCAGACTATTTTGATGTCGCTGTCGATGGTGGTGATCGCGTCCCTTATCGGTGCTGATGGTTTGGGGGCACTTATCCTTGAATCGTTGCAATACGCAGCCAAGGGGCAGGGCCTTTTGGGCGGCCTCGCGATTTTGCTTTGTGCGATGGTGATCGATCGGATTGCGCAGGGCAGCTACCGCAAGAAAGTCGGTGAAAACTGACTCTGGAACCATTTTGACATTGCATGACAGTCGTTGTGAAAGGAGGCCCGATGTCGGATCCGCATCTGAATGCGATGATGGAAAACCTCTATTGGTGGGGTATTCCGACCTTATTCCGTTGTCCAAACCTACCCGTGGATGGTCAGGATATTGCGTTGGTTGGCGTGCCCCACTCTGCAGGTAACGGAACCACGGAGCGTGATCAGCATCTCGGTCCGCGCGCCCTTCGCAACGTGTCATCGGTGCAGCGGCGTATGCACAGTGGCTTTCAACTGGATCCCTGGAGTGCTGCTAAGATTGTTGATCTGGGCGATGTCCCGTTTCCAAAGGCCAACGATAATGAGGACTGTATTGATCAGATCACCAATTTCTATCAGCAGATCGATAAGGCTGGTGCGCGGCCCGTCTCCGTTGGCGGGGATCATTCGATCACTGGAGGGATCGTTCAGGCGCTTGGGTGCGGGACGATCACCAAAGGTGAGCCGGTTTGTTTTCTGCACCTTGATGCCCATACCGATGTCTTCACAAAAGTGGATCACTTTCTGGGGGCAAAGAAGTCTGCGGCCCATTGGGGGGCTTATCTAGCGGATCAGGGTAAGGTTGATCCAGCCCATTCCATGCAGATCGGCATAAGAGGCCACGCCCGGACGCTCGACTGGCTGCAGCCATCCTATGAATACGGCTACAATGTTGTGACGATGAAAGAGTACAGGAGGCGAGGTCTGGCTGACGTTGTGGCACAGATTACCGAGGTGCTGGCTGACCGCCCTGTCTATATCACATTCGATCTGGACTGTCTGGACCCGACGATTGCACCGGGAGTGTCCAATATCGAGGCTGGTGAGAAGGGGTTCGATATTGATGAGGCCGTGGGTCTGCTGCATGCGGTGCGTGGAATGAATATTGTTGGCGGAGACATCGTTTGCATGATGCCCACAAAAGATAGCCCCAATCAGATAACCGCGCTGACTGCGGGCGCCATCATGTTCGAAATCATCTCAATGATAGCTGAAAATCATTCATCCCAAAGAGAGGCCTAGATTTCATGGCGTCCTTGCCTGCAGATTTCTTTCACCCAGTATCCGGGATGGAGATGCCCCGGTTTGCCGGTTTGCCAACCTTTATGCGGCTGCCGCATGTAACCTTAGCTGATCCGATTATTGATCAGGTGCAACTGGGCTTGGTTGGGGTGCCTTGGGATGCTGGAACAACCAACCGGCCGGGTCCGCGCCATGGTCCGCGACAGCTGCGCGACCTTTCGACCATGATCCGGGCCGGGAACCCGGTGACAGGCATCAATCCTTTTTCAATGATCAATTGCGCAGACCTTGGCGATGTCGCGCCCAACCCGGTTGATATCATCGACTGTATGGAGCGGATCAGCGCTTTCTACGCGGATCTGAAATCTCGCGACATCTTTGCGCTGACTGTCGGTGGTGATCACCTCGTTTCATTGCCTGTTCTGCGGGGATTGGCCAGCGACGCGCCGGTGGGTCTCATTCAGTTTGATAGTCATACCGACCTCTTTGACAGCTATTTTGGTGGAAACAAATATACTCATGGCACCCCCTTTCGCCGTGCAATCGAAGAAGGATTGGTCGATCCGAAGCGGATGGTGCAGATCGGTATCCGAGGCACTGCTTACAACATTGAAGATGTCGAATGGGGGCAGGCACAGGGTGTGAGAATCATCCGAATTGAGGAATTTTTCGATCGCGGCGTCTCGGACGTCATGAGTGAAGTTCGAGAGATTGTCGGTGACCAGCCGACCTACTGCACATATGATATCGATTTCGTTGATCCAGCTTTCGCACCTGGCACGGGGACACCTGAGGTTGGCGGGCCGAACAGCTTTCAGGCCTTGCAGGTGGTGCGTGAGCTCGCAGGCATTCAGCTTGTAGGGGCCGATCTGGTTGAGGTGTCCCCTCCGTTTGACACAGACGGAAACACTGCTTGGCTTGGGGCATCGATCCTATTTGAGATGCTCTGTGTCAGTGCTGAAGCGATTTCGCGACGATGAGCTGCTACGAAAGAAGTGTTTCTAATGGAAATCCCGGCTGGGGAAGAGGCGCTTGGCCTGATCTCTCGGATGCATCGCACGGGCGGGATATCTGGTCCGTTTAGGCGTGTCGTCGGCGCGGGGACCCTCGGACTGAATCGCACCGTCCAGCGGGTGGCCTAGCTCCGATAATCTGGCAGATTCATCCTCAATATTTTGTGCGATGACGTGGACGACGGCGCCCTCTCTCTGAAGGTACCCCGTTACGCATAAGAGGCGTCCCCCCATGACAATGCGCCGAAAGCGTTCGTATATCTTTTTCCAAACCACAACGTTGCAAACGCCTGTTTCGTCTTCAAGGGTCAGAAATATAACGCCAGAAGCAGTTCCCGGTCGTTGCCTCGTGATGACAAGACCGCCTACCGAGACGCGCTGCAGGGGAGCCTTTATCAGTTGGTCATTGCAGGTCAGACCGGGAAGGGTTGGGCGTAGCAGCTCCATTGGGTGTGCCCGCAAGCTCAGGCGCATGGACACATAGTCTTCGACGACTTCTTCCCCTAGGTGCATTCTTGGCAGCATGACATCTGGTTCGGTAATGGCCTCGCCGTCCAATTGATCGTTGAACAGAGGTAATGGTGCTGGTGTCGTGATGGACTTCACCTGCCAAAGTGCGTCCCGCCGCGAGATGCCCATCGACGAAAAGGCATCGGCTTCTGCCAAACGTTCCAGTGCTGCGGGCGCCAGGCCTGCACGTAGCCAGAGATGCTCGGGGTCAATATAGCCATTCCCGCGCGCTGCAATGATCCAACCTGCGTCATCTTCCTTGAAGCCCTTAATCTGGCGAAACCCCAGACGTAGAGCCAAGGTACCATCCGGGCGGCGCTCAAGTGAGTTGTCCCATTGGGACTGGTTTACACAAATTGGGCGCACCTCGATGCCATGATCACGCACATCACGGACAATCTGTGCCGGTGCATAGAATCCCATGGGCTGAGAGTTGAGCAGAGCACAGGCAAAAATGGCCGGATGATGACATTTCAACCAAGCTGAGACATAGGCCAGCATAGCGAAGGCTGCGGCATGGCTTTCCGGAAAACCGTAATCGGCAAATCCCTCGATTTGACCGAAACATCGTTCTGCGATTTCTCTGCTGTAGTTGTTCTTAAGCATACCTGCGATGAACTTATCGCGATATTTGCCGATCGTCCCCATACGTCGAAACGAGGCGAGAGATCTGCGCAGATGGTCGGCCTCTTCCGCTGAAAACCCCGCGCCAACAACCGCAATTTGCAAGGCTTGCTCTTGAAACAGGGGCACCCCCTCGGTGCGTCTGGTAACCTGTTCCAGTTCAGGCCCGAAGGGATCTGATTTTTCCAAACCGTTCCGCCTTCGGATGTAGGGCCTGACCATATCTCCCTGAATAGGGCCGGGGCGGACGATGGCGACCTCGATAACCAGGTCATAGAATTTGCGCGGGCGCATCCGGGGCAAAAAGTTCATCTGTGCCCGGCTTTCGACCTGAAACACCCCCACCGCATCCGCCGCACAGAGCATATCATATGTCGCGCCATCTTTCTGTGGGATGGTCGCGATGCTGTGAGTGATGTTCTCATGCTGCTGCATCAAGTCAAATGCCTTGCGAATACAGGTGAGCATGCCCAATGCAAGGATATCCACCTTGAGAATGCGCAGGGCATCAATGTCATCTTTGTCCCAACAGATGACGGTGCGATCTTCCATTGCGGCATTCTCAATCGGGGCCAGTTCATCCAGTCGTCCGCTTGTTATGACAAAACCACCCACGTGCTGGGAAAGATGGCGCGGAAAGCCGATGATCTCGCCGATCAGGCGAATGGTCTGCATCAGGCGACGGTCTTCAAGATTGAGCCCCAATTCCCGGATGCGCTCCAGATCGACACTGCCATTGCTCATGCCCCAAATCTGCCCCGACAGACCTGCCGTTACATCTTGGCTAAGCCCCATCACCTTCCCAACTTCGCGAATGGCAGCCCGCGTGCGAAAGTGAATAACTGTCGCGCAGAGACCCGCACGGTGGCGACCGTATTTCTGATAAATCCACTGGATGACCTCTTCGCGCCGCTCATGTTCGAAATCCACATCAATGTCTGGTGGCTCTCCTCGGTGTTTTGAGACAAAGCGCTCAAAAACCATGGCGATCATATCGGGGCTGACATCTGTAATGCCTAAGAGATAGCAAAGGATGGAATTGGCCGCAGACCCACGCCCCTGGCAGAGTATGCCTTTGGACTTGGCGAATTGTACGATGTCATGGACGGTCAAAAAATAGGCGGGAAATTCAAGATCTTTGACTGCTGACAGTTCTTTTTCCATCAGCTTTATTGCGCGATCCGGCGGGCCATCCGGATAGCGCCGTTTTAGCCCTTCTTGTGCGAGGCGCTCCAAACGGTCCTGGGGGGTTTCCCCTTCTGCCTCCTCATGGGGGTACTCATAGGACAGCTCGCTCAGATCGAAATTGCATCTGTTGGCAATTTCCGCAGTGCGACGTAGCGCGGCAGGATGATCGCGAAAAATGCGTGCCATATCTGCACCGGCCTTCAGGCGGCGCTCCGCGTTGGGTAAAGCCCGTGTCCCGATATCGTCAATGTTGATATTTTCACGCATGCAGGTCAGCACATCTGCAAGTTGCCTGCGGTTGGCCCGGTGCATCAGCACATCGCCGACGGCAACCATTGGAGCACATGTCGTCTGCGCTAATTTTGCACAAGCCGCCAGATAAGCCTGATCGCTGCCGTCATAGCGAGGGGCCGCGCCTAGGAACACATGGTTCGGAAATTGCCTTCCTATCTTCTGAATATCCGAAACAGCATTGCTTAACGTCTCTTTGGGTAAGGCAATCAGGATCATACCTTTGCAGGCGTCAATCATATCCTCAGCATAAAGAAGACATTGCCCTTTTTCGGCGCGCCGTTTTCCTAAGGTGAGCAGACGTGCCAGTCTTTTGTAGGCGGAACGATCACAGGGCAGGGCAATCCAATCCACAGCACAGTTTTGTAATATCAGACGGCAGCCAACGATGAGCTTTGGGAAGATGGGTGTCGTGGGTTTGGGAAGAGCGGATGTATGCCCGATCTCTTGCCGGGACGACGAGTCGACCTGGTGCTGTGATCGGATCTTCAATGCGCCCTGGGGGTCGCGCTTCAGTTCTTTTAGCGCACTCCAAGCACGAACAACCCCCGCAAGTGAGTTGTGGTCTGTAATCGCAAGTGCCGAGAGGCCCAACTCTGCCGCCCGCAAGACGAGTTCTTCGGGGTGAGAGGCACCGGTTAAAAAGGTGAAATTCGTGATGACACAAAGCTCTGCATAATCCTGCGCGTCGATGCGTTTGGCCAATATATCAGGCGGGCATGTTTCGACAGGGCGGTGGGTTCTATCCATTTCAGTCATGCGAATTCTCCCTGAATGAACCACCCAGGGTTTTGAGGCGTATAAAACAGCCAGAGGCGTCTCCCCTGGGTCGTCTCCACTCTCCAATAATCGCGCATACCGGACCGCCAGTTGTCGTCTTCCAGCCACCATTCAGGGGTGATGCGTTCAGGGCCGATCGTATGGCCTGTGGTCAATGAAACCCTGCGCCAACGGAAATGGTTTGGGGGATAGGGGCCCCTGCCCGCAATCGGTTCGGGTGGAAATAGGCAGAGCGGACGCGGGTTCTTACACATCCAGCCACTGGCTGCGTCTGAATAGGCCGCCGGTGAAACGATGAAACTACGCTCCGGAATATGGCTGTCAGCGGGTAGAAAGCGCTGAATGTTCTCGAGTCCGATCCGTGTTCCGATCCGCGTGATCAGATCATCTAACCGGTCTTCGCTGTCGCCTGCGACGTGAGACATTTGTTGCGTCGGCAAGGCTTCTGTCTGGGTTGCTTCGAGGCGCAGTTGATCAATGCCAAAGCCTGCATCCATTTCAGCCAACCCCTTTTCAAACAGGGGCAGAATCCTCTGGGGATCACGCAAGGCACGGGCCAGACGCAATTCCACCTCTTGCTGATCCAGATCTACGCGCCGCAGTGTAATGACAAAGATGCGCGCACCCATTTCATGGGTTTTCAATTTGGCACAGAGCTGTGTCAGCAACCTTTCCGCACCAGCCATGACATCACTGAGAAGACCGATCGGCTCTGGCAATGTCATACGGACCCCGTAGTGAGGTGGAGCTGCCAATGGAGTGATTTCTTCAGCTTGGTGGCCCAAAGCCTGATCAAGCCTCATCAACACATTGGCTCCAAAACGGCGGGCAAGCGGGGCGCGAGGCGTTGTTGCGAGATCTCCAATCTTACGCAGGCCCACTCTGACCAGCGCTGTTGTTGTTTTCTCATCAAGACGCAGGGCTGCAACGGGCAGGTGCTGAAGAGCGGGCAACATATCTCCGGTCGCAGCCTGCCCCTCGCCGTAATGCGCCAGGGCCCAAGCTGCCCCGCGTGTGCCAGCCAGGCCAATTTGCGCGGATAGACCGGCCCGCATCAAACCGCTGCGTATAGCATTCAAGATACCGGTTTCCCCTCCGAAAAGATGGGAGGACCCACTGATATCGAGCACTAAACCATCGCGCCCCTCCAAGCCCACCCACGGGCAATAGCGGGTGGCCCAGCGGCGCAGAAGCAGTAAAAACTGTTGGTCCCGGTGAATGTCCGCTTCTGCTGTTTGAAGGTCTGGACAAAAGGCACGGGCATCTGAGTGGGCCATGCCCTGATGCAAACCTTGTCGCGCGGCTTCTGCATTGAGGCAATAGAGGCGGTTTGTATTGCTTTGTTTGATCGTAAGCGCAAAAGGACCGGACAGTGGGTACTGCCGAAGAAACCGGTCACTCGCGAACCGGTGAAACCATATCGATACGACGCGACGCGCGATTCCATCGAACATGCCAAGATCCATTTGTTCCTGATTTGTTCTTAATAAGTCTCCAGTGAAAATGAGTCGAGTCTTGTGCCTGAAATATTGGATCGCAGCGCCAGCGAGTTTCGGCAGCATTGCTTCCCATGCCTTCTGGAATAAGGCAAAGCCCGGTGGTGTTTCCGGCCTTCGCTGCAAGCTGGAGCCGTCGACCGGCGGTTAGGCTGAGTGGTTTGCTGATGTCGATCACGACCAGAGCGACTGCACGTTCCTGTAGTGCCTCTTCTGCACTGGCGAGGCCGTCGGCCTGATGCTTTACATTTACGACCAACAGTTGAGACGGGTCTGTAAACTCCCCCAAACCCAGCGGATTAATATGCTCCAGACGATGGCTCTCGCGTATCCATAATGTCGGACCGCGAACCTGTGCCATCAAAACAGCAAGAAACCCAAAGCTGCCCGGACCGCACACCTCATGAACGCGTCCGCGTTTGAGAGGAAAATAGGGAAGGTCCAAAGAGGTCATAATCGATTTATATCGCGTTCCGCAGTTATGCAAAAGCCAGAGCCCGACAGGAAGTCACGCCAGAAGCCATACGCAGGAGAAAATTCGCTTCACGGAACGACAGGTTGTGCCAGGAATGCCTTCCTTCCAGAATAGGGTGAAACCCCCTAATTAGAGACTGTTCAGAACCTTCTCCGCGCTTATGAGATACTCCTGTTGCTTCTCCGCGGACATTCTGTCCCAGGTTCGATAGGGCTGCATCAGGCGCGGGTTCTTTGACAGTTTCTCACGGTTGCGGATCAGGAAATCCCAATAAAGCGGATTGAACGGGCAGGCTTTGGGGCCGGTTTTCTGTTTCACGTCGTAGGTACATGTTGTGCAGTAGTTCGACATCTTGTTGATATAATTGCCGCTGGCGGCATAGGGTTTGGAGCCTAAGAGGCCGCCATCGGCGAATTGGCTCATACCGATGACATTTGGGGCTTCGACCCATTCATAGGCGTCGGCATAAACAGCCAGATACCATTCGTGGACCTGATGCGGGTCTATCCCTGCCAGCATTGCGAAATTTCCGGTGACCATCAGGCGCTGAATATGATGGGCATAGGCTTCGTCCCGGGTCTGGGTGATGGCGGCGGCCATGCAGGCCATCTTGGTCTCTCCGCTCCAATAAAACTCCGGCAGATCTCGCCCTGCGCCGAGAGCATTTTCGGAGGTGTATCCAGGCATCTTCAGCCAGTAGATCCCGCGCATGTACTCGCGCCAGCCGATAATCTGGCGAATGAAGCCTTCAACCGCGTTGAGGGGGGCATGGCCCTCATAATAAGCGCGTTCGGCCCGGCGGCAGACCTCAAGCGGATTGAGCAAGCCGATATTGATGTATTGAGACAACAGGGAGTGATAGAGAAACGGCTCTCCGTCCAGCATCGCATCCTGATAATCCCCAAACAGCGGTAGCGCCGCATCAATAAAATGATCAAGTGCCTTGAGAGCCGCTGCCCGGGTGACCGCGAACCAAAACGGTGTCAGCCGCCCGAAATTGCTGGGAAACCTGTGTTCCACCAATTCCAACACGTCTTGCGTGATACGATCTGGATCGCAGCGCAGCGGCTTGGGCATGAACATGTCGTTCTGCGCCGGTTTGCGGTTCTCTGAGTCATAGTTCCATTTACCACCCTCAGGCGCGTCACCTTGCATCAACAGGCCGGTTTTGCGCCGCATATCGCGATAGAAATATTCCATGCGCAGCTGCTTGCGTCCCTCTGCCCAACTGCGAAACATGTCGTGGCTGGCCAGAAATCGGCTGTCATCCAGCATGGTTATCTTCGCCGGTCCGGACCATGTGTTCAGCGCCTCTTTGAGACGATATTCGCCGGGTTCAGTTACCAGCACTTCGGTTACGGTGAACTGCTCCAAAGCCCGGTCCAATTCACCTATAAGGCTGCCCGAATTGTCTGGATCATTCAGGCGGACATATTGCAGGTTCCAGCCCGCAGCGGTCAGCTCATCCGCAAAGTGCCGCATGGCAGAAAACACAAAAGCGAGCTTTTTCTTGTGATGAGGGACATAGCTCGCTTCCTCTGCGACCTCGGCCATCAACAGGCAGTCTTTTTGAGGATCACCGATCTGGAGTGAGGGGAGATCATGTGACAGCTGATCACCCAAGATCAAAATGATCCGGCCTGGTTCACGGCTGTCTTGAGGTGTCGTGAGGTTGGTCATGTCCGATACTCCGCTGATCTGCCAGCAGATAGCGTAACCGGGGATGCTGACAACGCCTGAGCGGCTGAGTCATAGTGAGACGCGGCGGATAATCCTTTTAGAGCCTAATATTCTGAAATCGCGGGGCCTCGCAGTCTTCCTCCCGCCTCAGGAGGCTTGGCTATAACGCACGCCCTCCGGTTTATGGGCGTCAAACGCGCTGGCAATAATCCGGGTCAGCGCGCGGCCTTCGGGCTCAATAGTTAGGGCATCATCCGTCAATGTGACCAGATCGCCATAGGTCGCCGTAACGGCCTTCAGATCTGCAGTCAGCTGTTGGGTCTGTGGCCCAAACCGGTGCTGCAGTTCGCTACGGTCCAAACGGAAGTCGCACATCAGCATCTCGATGGCCCGGGCGCGCATCTTGTCGATCGGAGTGAGCTGATGACCGCGTGTCCCGGCCAGATCGCCCGCTTCGATCCTTTGAATATATGCAGCGGTGGCCGCTGCATTTTGCACATAGCCCCCGTCGAAACGCGAGATTGAGGAGGCCCCAACACCGATCAGCGTCGGGCAGTGATCATCTGTGTAACCTTGGAAGTTTCGCCGCAGATGTCTGCTGTTGCGGGCCAAGTTCAATCCATCCTGCGGTCGTGCAAAATGGTCGATGCCGATAGTCGCAAATCCCGCAGATTGGAATTTTTTGGCGGCCAGCTCTGCCAGATGATACCGGGTCTCATCACCAGGCAGGGCAGTATCATCAATCAGCTTCTGCCGTTTGGCCACCCATGGGACATGGGCATATCCAAAAAGAGCGACCCGGTCCGGCGCCAATGTCAGCACCTTGTCTACAGTATCTGCAATGCGCGTGGCATCCTGATGCGGCAGGCCGTAGACAAGATCGGTATTCAATGAATGAATGCCTGCGGCACGCAGATCCGCAACGCAGGCGGCCGTCACGTCAAAAGGCTGGATCCGCCCGATGGCGGTCTGCACTTCGGGATCAAAATCCTGAATACCGATGCTTGCACGGTTCATGCCTTCTTTCGCAAGCGCGGCGATTTTGTCGCGATCCACCATTGTGGGATCGATCTCGACCGAGAATTCCCAATCTGCCGTCGGCGGGATTGCAGATTTTATTGATTGGGCCAGCCGGTGGATGAGGGCTGGAGGCAGGATTGTTGGTGTGCCCCCACCCCAGTGCAGACGGCCCATCCGCAGGCCTTTGGGAAGAATGTCAGCGATCAGGGAAAGCTCTTTTTCGACAGTGCCGATATAGCTTTCCACGGGGCTGAGCGTTTGCGTGCCCTGGGTTCGGCAGGCACAGAACCAGCACAACCGCTCACAAAACGGGATGTGGATGTAGACCGAGACAGGCACTGCAGGATCCAGTGCCGCTAATTGGGCCTTTTGGAAGGCAGCCCCCACCGCCGTGCTAAACACGGGTGCGGTGGGATAAGACGTGTAGCGGGGCACGCGGCTGTCAAAAAGTCCCAGCGCGCGAAGGCGGTCAATCTGTTTCATACCGCCAGATATGACCGATTCCGGGCAGTGTGACTTTGCGCGAAATCAAATGTCAGTAGGGCAGAGGCGAGACTCCGATCACCTGCTCATGTAGGTGCAGCGCGCTGACCCAGAGCAGCAGGCCGATGCCAGTGCGCAGACAGAGACCGCGCAGATGGTGTCGCCGCCAGTTCGGATCACCTATCGGCTTGAGCGAAAACAGGGCGGTATGGGCAAAATATGTTGCCGCTGCCTGACCGAGGGCCGTTGTTGCCTTGGCGTCGAAGAGCAGGATCGCAGCGCTTGCAAGAAACAAGGAACCGCCAAAGACGATGGCATGAGCCAGATCGCCATTTGCCAGAAGATGTGACAGCGACCAAAGCGCCAAAGCCAACAGGAGCGGATGGCGGCTAAGCGCGGCCCGGCCGGGATCACCCTGTGTCGGATCGGCGGTACGCTTTCCTCCCAGCGTGTAGGGTGTGTCCACCCCCAAGCCCCAGACGGCCAGCACAAAGACTAAGGGCATTGCCAGCATCGGGGCCCAGCGGGCCCAATCAAGCGGCGGCCAGAGTTCAACATAGGGGGCTTGTGCCGCCGCGACGATCACCCAGCCAAACAGTACCAGCGACAAGAGCCCGTAGACCGAGAAATAGATCTTGCGGCCAAGGGATGCGATCAGCCGCCCGCGCAGATCGGCGAGCCGCGGCAGAAAATGACTGACGGTGAACACCATCATAGCGAGGGCAAAGCCGGTCCAATCGTTTGTCATCTATAATGTCCTAACCCGGCGAATACGGTGTGACTGCGCGCGGTTCATTCTGTTTACGTCTGCGGCGGATCTACAGTGTGAACCGCATCAGGATGCGCCATAGCGAAGGCCGGGTTCTCAGCGCATGTGGCCTCTATCATCATGAGACGCGGCAGATCGTCGAAAGTCACCCCCCACCGACGCGCGTTGTAGAGCTGCGGTATGAGGCAGAGATCCGCAAGCCCCGGATGATCGCCGGTGCAATAGGGGGCAACCGGATACTCCTCCAGCAGTGCGTTGAAGGCAACAAGTCCCGGGCGAATGAAATGTCGCATCCAGTCCGCAGGCATGTTGACAGGCTGCGCGGCTGGGACGGCAGCAGACCCTGTGCAAAGACCACTGGCGTGGCGGGCAACTTTCAGATTGCAGACCGGATGCAGGTCGACGGCGATGGCGTGCGCCAAGGCTTGAGCCAAGGCGCGCTCTGCCGGGGCGCGCGGCAGTAAATCCAGATGCCGTGTCTGGTCAAGATAGTCCAGAATGGCCAGTGACTGTGTCAGCCGCAGCCCGTCGATCTCCAGCACCGGCACCAGCCCTTGGGGGTTGCGGGCCAGATGTTCGGGGCTGACCTGCTCGCCCTTGACCAAATCGACCGTCACGGCCTCATAGGCGATACCCGCCAGGTTCAGCGCAATGCGGACCCGGTAGCTGGCCGATGATCGCCAATAGTCGTACAATATGACGTCAGACATTCCGCTTCCCCTACATTGCGATTGTTACGGACCGCAGTACAGCCCGCTGGCCTAAACGTTGTTCAGCTCCTTGGCATGCAGCCAGTCGGCGTGTTTTGGGGCCTTCTTGGTCTTTGACCAGTCCTCCAGCATGTCCCATTTCACGGCGTTCAGCCGCTGAAGAAGCGCCTCCTCTTCGGGGTCAGGGCAGGCCAGCTCAACCCGGTGGCCGTTTGGATCGAAGAAATAGATCGAGTGAAAGATGGAGTGGTCGGTCACACCCAGAACCTCAACACCGTTGGCTTCCAAATGCTCTTTGAATGCAATCAGTGTGTCGCGGTCTTTCACCTTGAAGGCGATGTGCTGCACCCAGATCGGTGTGTTGCGGTCACGGTCCATTTCCGGCTTGGTCGGCAGCTCAAAGAAGGCCAGCACGTTGCCGTTGCCCGCATCCATGAAGATATGCATGTAAGGGTCTGGTTCATGGGTTGAGGGGACATGGTCCTCGGCGATCGCCAAGACAAAATCCATGTTCAGCATCGTGTTGTACCACTCTACCGTCTGCTTGGCGTCTTTACAGCGGTAGGCGACATGGTGGATTTGCTCGATTTTCATGTGTCAGTCTCCCCTTGCGGCAGCGCAGCAGCTGCCAACGCTTGTGTCAGGATTGCGCGTTTCCCAATATGGTTCGCCAGAACCAGAACCAGACGCGCGTTCAGCGCATCGCTTTCGGCTTTGGCCAGCCCCTCATGGGCCGCGAGAAGATCGGCATAGAAATCATCGGCCCTTTCGATGTTCGGGGCCAGAATTAGGTTTTCGTGATCGGTATTCAGAGCGTTCATGCCGAGGCCTCCTTGCCAATCGCGCGGCGCAGGGCTGCACGAAATTGGTTTTCGTCAAATGCCGGGCGCCGCGCCGCCACATGCTGGTCAGGGCGGATCAGATAGACAGCACTTGTTGCATCACCGAGATAACGTTCGCGCAGGGTTCCGGTCTTGTCGTCTTTGGTGGACAGGGCCAGCCGCGTCACCGGGATACCCGCCTCCTCAAAGCTGTCAGGAGCGTCCGCGTCGATGGTCAGCAGGGTAAACCGGTCTGCCAGTTTGGGCAGCAGATATCCGTCCGCTATCGACACATCAGGGCAGGGGCTACCGGGCTTAGTACGCTGAGGCCCATGCAAGGCATCCGCTGAATTCAGCGCCGACCTCTCATAGGTGCAGGGCAGGGACAGGCGCCCCGAATTCACCAACGGCCGGGCAAAGGCGTGATGTTCGGACAGGTCCAGAACTGCGTCCCGCATAATCCGGCTCATTTCCGATTTCGGCGTGATGAAATCGGTGGAACGGGAGGAGTTGAGGATATTTTCATCCGCACCATGAACGCGCTCGCTGTCGTAACTGTCCAGCAGGCTCTCGGGCGCCTTTCCCTCCAGCACCAGTTTCAGTTTCCAGCACAGGTTATCTGTGTCCTGCAAACCGGAATTGGCTCCCCGCGCGCCGAATGGTGACACCTGATGTGCAGCATCGCCGGCAAAGAGCACGCGACCGTGACGGAATTTCTCCATCCGGCGGCACTGGAAGGTGTAGATCGAGACCCACTCCAGCTCGAATTGCACATCCTCGCCCAGCATGTCCTTAAGTCTTGGGATCACGTTCTCCTGGCGCTTCTCACGCTCCTTGTCGATGTCCCAGCCCAGCTGCAGGTCGATCCGCCAAACACCGTCAGGCTGTTTGTGCAGAAGTGCCGATTGCCCCTTGTTGAAGGGCGGATCAAACCAGAACCAGCGCTCTGTCGGGAAATCCGCATCCATGATCACATCGGCAATCAGGAAGTTGTCCTCAAACACCCGGCCAACAAAATCGAGACCCAGCATCTGCCGGGTTGGGGAGCCCGCGCCATCGCAGGCAATCAGCCAATCCGCCTCAAGATTGTAAGACCCTTCTGGCGTGTCGATCTCCAGCGTGACGTGATCCGCGTGGGTGCCGATGGCAGAGACCTTGTTACGCCCACGAATCTCAATCGGGGCCCCGGCAGCCTGAAGCGCATTCGCCCGCTGAACCAGATACTCCTCAAAGTAATATTGCTGCAGATTGATAAAGGCAGGCTGCGCGTGGCCGCTCTCCGGCAGCAGATTGAATTCATAGACCTTACGGTCATCGAAAAACACCTTGCCCAGATTCCACTGCACGCCTTTTTCCACGAGCGGGTCGCAGAAGCCGAGACGGTCCGCGATTTCAAGACTGCGTTTGGAAAAACAGATGGCCCGACTGCCGAAGCTGACCTTGTCATTCTCGTCGAGAACCACGACGCCAATCCCCTGTTGGGCGAGATCAATTGCTGCGGCCAGACCCACAGGGCCGGCGCCAATCACGATGACCGGGTGGCGCACCGGGGCGCCGGTGTCCTGATCTTCGCTGCGCTGATAGGGGTACATGGGAACTTCAAAGATCTTGTTCATCTGGTTTCCTCCCAAAAATACATGCCGTAGGGCAAAGCTCTCCCATGTACCGGCAATGGCTGCCGGTATCGGATAAGAGCCTGTCATAGGTTGCCCCGGCAGGACACGATCTGGATCAAATTCCCCCAGATGATGTCTCTGCCGGGGTGTGGATCTTAGTCCTGAAGCGCGTCCCACATCTCCAGATCGCGCTGGGCGGTCCAGATGCGCGGGGTATCAACGCCGCGGGCCTCATCATAGGCGCGCGCCACATTGAAGGGCAGGCAATGCTCATAGATCGCGTAGTCCGCGAACTTCGGATCACATTCGGCCCGCACGGCATCCCAGGCCTCTTTCAAGGTGCCGTTTCTGGCCGCCACTTTGGCGGCGGGGCGGTAGGTGCTCTCAACGAAATCGCGGGTGTTCTCAATGGCAGCGTTGACCATCTCCTTGCCCACCAGCGCATCACCGCGGCCGGGGGCGATGGCATCCACGTCGTAGGCTTTGATATTGTCGAGCGTGCCGCCCCAATCGCTGAAATGCCCGTCACCGCAGTAGCAGGCGGAGTGGTATTCAACGATGTCGCCAGTGAACATGACGTTTTGGTCCGGCACATGGATCACAGCATCACCCGCGGTATGAGCGCGGCCCAAATGTTTGATATCAACGCGGCGGTTGCCGAGGTAGACAGTCATGGAATCGCTGAAGGTGGTGGTCGGCCAGGTCAGGCCGGGGATGCTCTCATGGCCTTCGAACAGACGCGGAAAGCGCTGGAACTCACTGTCCCAGTCCTCCTGCCCGCGTTCGACCACCATCGAACGTGTCTTATCCGACATGATGATGTTCTGCGCGCCAAAGGCCGATGCGCCCAGCACGCGGACAGCGTGATAGTGGGTCAGCACCACATGAGTGATCGGCTTGTCGGTCACGGACCGCACGCATTCGATCACCTTATTTGCCAGCCGCGGGGTGGCCTGCGCCTCGACAATCATCACGGAGTCATCGCCGATGATGACGCCGGAGTTCGGGTCGCCTTCGGCAGTGAAGGCATAGAGCCCCTCGCCGATTTCATCGAAGGTGATCTTCTTTTCGCTCATGTCCCCTTGGGACGCAAAAGCCTTTGCCATGGTGGTCTTCCTTATCTTGCGTAGGGGTCTTCAAGTGCGGCCAGAACAGTGCCGGTACAGTCGCCAAAGCCAATGGTATAGCCATCGCCCTTGGCCGCGCCCTTCAGGGTCAGCGTATCGCCATCTGCGATGAAGGACCGCTCCTCGCCGGTGTCCAGCGTCAGCGGCTCCTTGCCGCCCCAGCTGAGTTCCAGAAGTGAGCCGCGGCTGTCTTTGGTTGGGCCGGAAATGGTACCAGATCCCAAAAGATCGCCCGCGTTCATCGGGCAGCCGGAGGTGGCGTGATGTGCCAGCTGCTGCGCGGCGGAGTAGTACATTTCCTTGTAGTTGGTCCGCGCGATGGTGGTCGCGTCCTTGCCCTGTGGCGCCATGGTGACTTCTAGGTCGATGTCATAAAGCATCGGCCCGCAGTCCTTCAGGTGATCCAGCAATTCCACCTCGCGCTCTGGTGTGTTGCAGCGGAACGGTTCCAGCGCCGGTTTGGTCACGATCCAGGGGCTGATTGTGTTGGCCGTCGCCTTGGCCTGAAACGGACCCAGTGGCTGATATTCCCAGGCTTGAATATCACGTGCAGACCAGTCGTTCAGCAACACGTAGCCAAAGATATGATCATCGGCTTCCTGAACGGTGATCGGGCCATCGGAAGGGGTGCCGACAATCGCACCCATCTCCAGCTCGATGTCGAACCGCGCGCAAGGCGCCCACCGCGGCGCGTCATCATTCGGGCCCTTCAGCTGGCCCCAGGGGCGGCGCACATCGGTGCCGGACACCACGACAGAGGATGCGCGACCGTTGTAGCCGATGGGGATGTGCAGCCAGTTCGGCGGCAGGGCGTTTTCAGGGCCGCGGAACATGGTACCGACATTGAAGGCGTGGTTCTTACCTGCATAGAAGTCAGTGTATTCGCTGACTGCAAACGGCATGTGCAACTCCGCACCGGCTGCCGGAACCAGCAGGGGTTCCAGCTGTTCCCGCTCGGCAGCGCCGTCGGACAACAGCGCAGTCAACCGTTCGCGCAGCGCGGCCCAGACGGCCGGGCCTTCCTCCATCAGATCATTCCAATAAGGCACGTCAAACAGCGGCGCATCGCCCAGCTGGATCAGTCCGGCCTCCTCGGCGGCCTGCATATCCAGGATCATGTCTCCGATCGCAACACCGCAGCGGGGATCATCACCGTCGACAGAGAACACCCCATAGGGCAGGTTGTTCAGCGGGAAGGGGTGGGTCGCACTATTGGCAGAGGAGACCCAGGATTTTTTCAAAGGCATGCGTGATCCTTTTGTTTGAGAGCCGCTGCTCTCGTCATCTTTCCCGAAATACTCCGGGGGTGAATGCGGCCCTCGGGGCCGCAGAGGGGGCAGCGCCCCCCTTTGCTTATTTTTTGCCCGGGGTGCCGTCGAATTTCTTTTCGATGTCAGCCCAGCAATCGATGTAGTCATCCTGCAGCGGTGCCTCATTGGCGGCAAATGGCGTCAGATGCTGCGGGAAACGCGTCTCGAACATGAAGGACATGGTGTTGTCCAACTTTTCCGGACCCAAGTTTGCGTTGGATGCGCCCTCAAATGCGTTTCTGTCCGGGCCATGCGGCAGCATCATATTGTGCAGGCTGACACCACCGGGGACAAAGCCCTGTGGCTTGGCGTCATACTGGCCATAGATATTGCCCATCAGCTCGGACATGATGTTCTTGTGATACCATGGCGGGCGGAAGGTATCTTCTGCCACCATCCAGCGTTCCCGAAACAAGACGAAATCGATATTTGCGGTGCCGGGCTGGCCCGATGGGGCCGTCAGCACAGTAAAGATCGACGGATCCGGGTGGTCAAACAGGATGGCGCCAACCGGGCAATAGGTCCGCAGGTCATATTTCATTGGCGCGTAGTTGCCGTGCCAGGCCACCACATCCAGTGGTGAGTGACCGATCCTGGTCTCGTGAAACTGGCCACACCACTTGATGGTGACGGTGGATGGCGTCTCGCGGTCCTCAAACGCCGCCACCGGCGCCTTGAAATCGCGCGGATTGGCCATGCAGTTGGCACCGATCGGGCCACGGCCAGGCAATTCAAACTTCTGCCCGTAGTTTTCGCAGACAAAGCCACGACAGGGGCCGTCCAGCACTTCGACCCGGTAGACCAGCCCGCGTGGGATGATGGCGATTTCCTGGGGCTCGAGATCAATGATGCCCAGCTCAGTCGCAAACCGCAGGCGCCCTTCCTGTGGAACCACCAGCAATTCGGAATCAGCGGAATAGAAATAGCTGTCCACCATCGAGTCGGTGACCAGATAGACATGGCTCGCCATGCCGACCTGGGTGTTCACATCACCTGCCGTGGTCATGGTGCGCATGCCCCTGAGCCAGGTCAGCCCCTCGGTGCCATGCGGCACCGGATCCCAGCGGTACTGACCGAGGCTGATCACATCCGGGTCCACGTTCGGGGCAGACTTCCAATAGGGCAGATCAATCTTGGTGTAGCGATGAGAGTGTTTTACCGAGGGGCGAATGCGATAGCACCAGGTGCGCTCATTCTGGTGGCTTGGGGCGGTAAAGGCGGTGCCACTCAGCTGCTCGCCATAAAGACCGTAGTTGCATTTCTGAGGGCTGTTCATGCCCTGCGGCAGGGCGCCGGGCAACGCTTCTGTCTCAAAGTCATTGCCAAATCCGGGCATATAGCCCGCGTGAGGCCCGGCAAGAGACGGGGCCTGGATCATTTCATGGGCATCGACTTTGTGATTCATGAGGCGCTCCTTTTGGTGTTCTCTGTTTCGGTAATAGTTGATTTTGTAACTAACAAGGGATAGCTCTGCCCTATGGATGAAAAAGATGACTTCGCGTTACAGGATTTCTTGCCGTATCTGCTCAACCGGGCGGCGGAGGAATCCTCGCTTGAGTTTCAAAAGCACTACAAGAACCGCTATGGAATGCTGCGCAATGAATGGCGTGTGCTGTTTCACTTGGGCAATTACGGCCGCATGACAGCAACCGAGATCGGCCAGCGTGCCAAGATACACAAGACGAAGATCAGTCGGGCGGTTGCGAAACTGGCGGAACGTCGTTTTGTGCTACGTCATCGCGACGAGAAAGATCGTCGTGCCGAGCACCTAGAACTTACGTCGCAAGGTGAGGCCGCTTACCGGGACCTGAGTACGCAGGCTGCGATCTATGATCGTCAACTCGCGGGGCGGCTTAGCGACGGGGAAAGTGCGGCGCTGCGCGACATGTTGCGCAAACTTGCAGGGATTGAGCCATAGACATCGCCGGGCTGAGGCCTCAGATTGGACCGGGACCACAATATGAGGCCGTGCATAATGACGGATGCTGCTTCACGCGCCACGCCGATAATCGACTGGCTCACTGCTGAAGGGCTACGGGGGGCCAGCCGTCAGGAGATGTTGCAGGGATTCTGCCAGAGGCTCGCCGATACCGGGGTACCTCTGCTACGCTTCCATCTGGCACAACGGGCCTATCATCCAAAATATGGTGGTATCGGGTTCAGCTGGACGCGGGCCGATGGGTTGTCGCATGAGTTCTATGAACACAGCGATACCCCGCGGGATGAATGGCTCTACAGCACCTTCTACTACATGTTGGAACGCGATGTGCCTGAGTTCCGCAGTAAGCTGACAGGCCATGTTCTGGAGAGGTTTCCAGCGTTGGCGCAGTTCAAGCAGCGCGGAGCAACGGATTACTTTGCCTTGGCAAAGCGGTTCGGCGATTTCGCTGACGCACCCTTTGATCCGCGCCGCCCGGGTGAGGGGATTTTGTCGTCTTGGTCGACCGATCATCCCGAGGGATTTACAGATACAGACTTGGCCCTGATCCGCCAGATTTACTCGCATCTGGCATTGGCGCTGCGCGCGGCATCTGCACAGCAGATGGCCAAAGATCTGTTACAGGTCTATCTGGGGCGCGACGCCGGGCAGCGGGTTTTGTCGGGCGAAATTCAACGCGGATCTTCCCGCCAGATTGATGCGGTGATCTGTTACTTCGATCTGAAAGGGTTCACCCAGCTGGCAGAGCAAATTCCGGGTGCCGAGCTGATTGATATGCTCAACGATTACTTTGGTCTGGCTGTTGAGACGATCCAGTCTCACGGCGGGAATATCCTGAAATTCATGGGTGATGGCATATTGTCCATGTTCGATCTTGGCAGCATTGGTGAGGACGCGACTGCTGCCCTCGCTGCCGCCAGCGCACTGCAGGGGAAAATTCGCAAGCGCAATAAGGAGCGCGCAGCGCAAGGCGTGCCAACTGCGGATTTCACTCTGGCGCTGCACGCGGGCGAAATCCTCTACGGAAATATCGGCTCTGAGAACCGGCTGGATTTCACAGTTATCGGGCCAACCGTCAATCTGACGGCGCGGATATCCGGTATGCATACTTCCGTCGGGCGCAGCATCATCGTGTCCGAACAGGTGCAAAAGGCAGCTCAGCCGACTAGCCACGATCTGGTCTCGCTAGGGCGCTATATGCTGCGCGGTGTCGCGGAGCCGGTGGAGTTGTTCACGATCTACGAGGGGTAATTTCTGCGGCCTGTTGGGGCTGGAATTCAGCGAAAGGTAAAATTTGCCATAATTTTCGCATTTTTCTCCCTTAGTGCTGAGAGCAGGAAAAGGGTGTGGTCAGTGAGATTCGTCGAAACCTCGCAACGCGTCACCCCGGACAGCGACTGAGCAGCAAGGATAAGATGCAATGAAACTGACACTGCGCATGACCCATCTGACAGCCGCAGCAGCTGTGTGGCTTGCAACTGGTCCGAATGCCTTTGCAGCGGGTGAGTGGCCGGATGCGGGTGGCCCCGGGAACGGCAACGGCTGGGGCAATGGCTGGGGCAACGGCTGGGGCAACGGCGGAGGTAACGGAAATGGCAATGGCAACGGTGGGGGCCAGACGGTTCCGGAAATTGATGTCAGTGCCGGTCTGCTCGCCGTCGCTGCGGTTGCGGCAGCGCTTCTGCTGACTTGGGAACTGCGCCGCCGCCGTTCCATACAGAACTGATGCTGTGATGGCGTATGACGACAGAGGAAACCGGGTCTAGATCAGGGCCCAGTTTGCTGTGGCATAGGCGACATAGGCGATCAGCGCATTGGCCACCATGTGGGCCAGTATCGCCGCAGCCAGACCGCCACCGCGCAAATATAGCGCACCAAAGATGGCGCCAGCCGCCATTCCCAAGGCAAAACGGTCGTGCATCAGGCCAAAGAGGGCGCTCGTGATGAGAAGTGCGACAACGGCCCGTAGAATCTGACCTTGTCCTGCCATGCGGCGCAGCAAATATCCGCGAAAGAACAACTCTTCGATAATCGGGACCAGAACGACGGTGCCGAGAAGACGTGTGCCAACCCAGAGCATATCGCGTTCATCGGTGCCACCCCGGCTGATGTCCGGTGTGGACATCACAATCCAGACAGCGGCGATCGCGGCGCCGGCCGCGATGTCAATTGGCCTTGGTCGATATGCCAACTGGCGCAGGGCAGGCCAGAATACGAGCAAAGCGGCGGCCATCATCGCGGCGCGCAGCGGGTATCCTTGCGCAGGATCGGCCCAAATCGCGGACACCAGCACACCGCTTAACATCATCACGATGAATGGGACGATGGAGGCAAGCAGCATATCAGCGCGCATCGGCGGCAGTTCAGCCGCAGCTGCGGCCAGCGCCTCTGGATTGGTCTGCAACCAGCGAGAGCGATGCGCAATGGCCAGCACCAGCAGCGCCAATAGCGTGAACATCAGCCAGCCGGCGTAACTGTGGAAGCCGTTAACGGCGTGCTCCGGTGCGATCCATGCACCGATCAGGATCAGGATGGCGATACGCGCGATGTTGAATGCCCAGCTGAGCAGCAGCGCCGCAGGGAACAAGACCAGCCAGTACCGTGTCTGACGAATATCCCGTCCCATCAGCAACGCATATAGCCCCATGAAGGTGGTGACGAGTGCAAAGCCCTCCACGCCGGAGCATGGTTCGCCGATCTCCACCAGAAACCCGTCAACGCGGATCAGATGCAGCGCCGCATCAGACCAGACCGTCGCGCCCGAGACTTCCAGTACCCATGTCACCAGAACGAAGGTCACCGAGGTCAGCGCCTCGATGTTCCAGATCGGCTCCATCATGCGGGTGATGTCCGGCATGACCAGCGCCACCATCAGCGCCAGCGTCAAAGAGAGCCCGCAGCCGCGCAACCAGATCAGCCATGCACGCAGTGGCATCAGGGACAGCACCCCACCCAGTCCGGCAATAGCGCCGCCGAGGCAGATTAGAATGAGCGTCGGCGATATCCATGCGTTGATCCCGGTAGGGCCAAACAGTGCCAACGGGACAAGCGCGATCATTAGGCCCGCAAGGTTGAGCACCAGCGCCGAGGGGCGTCTTGGGGCCTGTCCGATGGCAGACGTCAATGCGTGATATGCGCTGCGTATCAGGATCAGATAAAGCCCGAGCACGGTTAGAACGGCCAACAAGCGCCCGGCGATCGAGCGCACAGTTGTGCACGCCAGATCTGCGCCGGTAAATTTGCAATGCACATTGGCCAGCAGCTGATAAGCCACCATGATGACAAACAGTTCAGCAACTGCCAGCCCAAGGATCAGGACCAGCCGACGCCCGCCGCGCTGAGCGATCGGACCGGTCTCGCCGGTGATGGGGGGCTGGTCAGATATCGACATCCACGCCTGGCAGGTTCAACGATTTCATCATGTCCCGCAGTTCCTGACGTGCGGCGATATTGGAGATATTCAGCTGTTTGACGCCAATATCCTTCAGGTCCAGCAACGTCAGCCCACGCGGGAACAACTCCCGAAAGACCACGCGCTCGGAAAAGCCGGGCGCCACGCGAAACCCGATCCGTTTGGACAGCATGGAAATGGCGCGTTCCATCTTCTCTTTGTTGACCATGCGCTGGGTGCCAACACGATTGCGGATCACGATCCAATCAATCGGCTTCAACCCGGCCTGGGCCCGCAGCTGCCGCGCATTCCAGACCATTTCGGAATAGACGGACGGGCCGGTGATTTTCTCACCTTTCTGATCGGTGTGAGCGAGGAGGTCAAAATCGACAAAACTGTCGTTCAGCGGCGTGATCAGCGTGTCTGCCAGCGAATGGGCGACCTGGCTTAGACGGGTGTGCGATCCGGGGCAGTCGATCAGGATGAAATCATTGCTGGGTTCCAGTTCGGAGACCGCAGCAGACAGTCGGTGATCGTAGACATTCTCGCCGGGTTGCAGGCTATCGGCGTCGATTTCAGGGAGCTCGTGCAGGGCAACCAGCGGCAGCTCCAGCGCGGCTTTCTCCATGAACGCCTTGCGGTTCTCCAGATAGCGCCCGAGCGACCGCTGCCGCAGATCAAGGTCCAAGGCGGCAATTTTGTACCCCAGCCGGGCCAGCGTGGTTGCCACATGCATGGAGACGGTGGACTTGCCCGCCCCACCTTTTTCGTTGCCGACGACAATAATATGCGCCACGTTCACTTCCCCCAATCACTGCGCAAAATACTGCGCATCTTGGGCTGACTATACTGTCCGGTCGAATCGATGGGAAGCGCGATATCCGCAGGTTAGGGCCTGATTTAGGCTCTGTAGTTTCCTCAGGGTGAACGTGCGCAATGAACATGGTCGCTGAAGTCGCAACAAAAAACGCCGCCCAAAGGAGCGGCGTTTTCCGAAAAAATAAGACCAGGTTGGCTTAGAAGCCCAGACCTTCGTATTTCTTTTTGAACTTGGATACGCGGCCACCGGCGTCCATCAGACGGGTGGAGCCACCGGTCCATGCAGGATGCACGGTGGGGTCGATGTCCAGCGCCAGGGTGTCACCCTCTTTGCCCCAGGTGGAGCGCATCTTGAGGATGGTGCCATCGGTCATTTTGACGTCGATGAAGTGGTATTCGGGATGGGTGTCTGCTTTCATGATACCACTCCTTACGCTTTGGCTTTGTAGTTTGTATCTTCTGCAATCCGTGCGGATTTACCGCGACGGGCGCGCAGATAGTACAGTTTCGCGCGACGCACACGGCCGCGGCGAACGACAGTGATGCTGTCGATGTTGGTCGAGTGCAGCGGGAACACACGCTCCACGCCTTCGCCAAACGAAATTTTGCGAACGGTGAACGAACCGGCGATGCCGGAGCCGTTTTTGCGGCTGATGCAGACGCCTTCGTAGTTCTGCACGCGCGAACGGCTGCCTTCGGTCACTTTGTAGCCGACGCGGATGGTGTCACCGGCTTTGAAATCGGGGATCTCTTTCCCCAGGGCGGCAACTTGTTCCGCCTCCAACTGTGCGATCAGGTCCATCGCAGGTCTCCTATAATTGCTCGTGGTTTTGCCCACGAAGTTTTGCGCGGTTGCGAGAGCTCTTGGTCTTCACCGGGTCCCGCAGATAGCAGCCCGCCAGAGATCACTCCGTTCTTTCCTAAGCGTGTCCCGTGCGCGTCCCCAAATTGCCGAAGAAGGCGGGTCAGGGATTTCAAAATGCAACAGAACACAGGTCCATAGACGCAAAAGCGAATCCAGACAGGGGCCTTCTATGCCTGTTTGGCCAGCGGATCAAGGGGAGAGGCCGCGTTTAAGAGAGGCAAATGCCGCCTTCGGATCGTTCAGTCTGACGTCTTGCGGTCCTGGTGGGCCTGCCAGAGATCAGGGCGTCGGGTCTTGGTGATGTCTTCGCTCATTTTCTGGCGCCATTCAGCAATTTTACCGTGATGGCCGGACATCAGCACATCAGGAATGGTCTGCCCTTTCCATTCCGCTGGGCGGGTATATTGCGGATGTTCAAGCAGGCCGGAGGAAAAACTCTCCTCTTCGGTGGAGGCTTGATTGCCAAGAACGCCGGGGATCAGGCGCACAGTGGCGTCGATCATCGCCTGCGCAGCAATCTCCCCGCCGGTCATCACAAAATCCCCCAGAGAAACTTCCTGAATGCCGTAGTGTTGCAGAACCCGTTCATCGACGCCTTCAAAACGTCCACAAAGCAGTGTGACACCATCGCAGCGCGCCAGATCCTGCATCAAGGCCTGATCCATCCGGCGCCCGCGCGGCGACAGGTAGATCAACGGCCAATTGCCGACAGCGCCCGCCATCGTATGCTCAATCGCATCCCCCAGCACATCCGCCCGCAGCACCATACCAGCGCCACCGCCGGCGGGGGTGTCATCGACATTGCGGTGCTTGCCGATGCCGAATTGGCGCAGATCGACTGTCTCCAGCTGCCACAGCCCCTCTTGCAGGGCCTTGCCGGTCAGGCTTTCTCCCAGAATGCCGGGGAAGGCATTCGGGAACAGGGTCATGATTTTCGCCTTCCAAACGCCAACCAGATCCGGCGTCGGGGTCATCAGCTCGCGTGGCTTGAACGAGGGGCGAATAGCCTTGCGGCCGTGAGATTTGTTTTGTGCACTCATGAGACGCTGTTTAATCCAGTTAGAACGACACGCAATAAAAAGCTTTGGTGTTTGGATGAATTCGGAAATGGCCCCTATTGTAACCGACCATGAGTATCAGGCCGCAATCGAGAATGCGCAGGCACGAGCCAAAGCGTTCTGGCCACGTATTGCGTCGGACCTTGGTCTGGCTGCTGAAGGTGCGCGGTTTCGTCAGCTTCTGGTGAACAGCCGGTATCAGCATGTTCGCAGCGTTCAGGAGGTGACAACGGCAACCGGGCAACGCTATGTCTTGAGGGCGGTCTTTGACGACACCACTGCTGCACGGCAGATCAGGGTTCTTGATCGACATCAGCAAGCGGCGCTTGACCTGCAATCGGTATGCGGCGTGTCATCGCCTGACGTCCTGTGGCGAGATCAAGATAGCGCTGTAGTTTTGATGGACTTTGTCCAAGGGGAGACTGCCTACCGCGAGCTGGCTATGACCGAATACGGGTTTGGTGACCGGGCAGAGGTTCTTCGACGGATTGGATGCGCGGTCGCTGAGCTGCACAGGGTTTCGGATGCCGGAGATATGCAATTCTGGCCTAAACCCTTTCTGAAACAGATCTCAGCGCGGGCGGAGACGGTACGCGCCGGGAAGTTTCAGGTCTTGAAGCCGAAGAGGTATTTGGGTCTCTGCGCGCTGCTTCACCGGGAGGCTCGGCGTGCACGTAAACAAACATTCCGCGGTGCATTGGAGCATGGAGATCTGCATCTGCGGAATATCCTGATGTGCGACAGCGAGGTGTCGTTCATAGACTATTCAAACCATGACGGAATATTCCCGCAGCGCGATATTGCCGATATTTGGTTGTCCAACTGCCCCGACCACCTTGCTGCGGAAGGGCGCACGCCTGGTTTCGGAGGGGTGGCCAGAGCGGATTGGGCAGCATTTGAGGAGGGCTATGGTGCAGAACTGACGACGGATCCTATCTTCAGGTTCTTCTTTACCTGGCGTCTGTTCAAGCTGTGGTCAGCACTGGGCAGAAAACGATCGGAACCGCGACAGCGAACGCAGGATGTCGCTGCCGCCGCAGAACATGTTTTGGAGCGGCTGTTGGCAGCTGAAGGCTGACAGCCTCAGAACACGCCATCCGGTGGGTCTGCGATGATGCGCCCGCTTGCAAGATCAACCGTCGGTACAGCTGCCAGCGTAAACGGTAGCAGCACGGTTTTGCTCTCCGCCGGGATGGCGATTTCCAGCAAATCGCTGGCGCCGTGGTTCTGGACCGATTTTACGGTCCCCAGCAGTGTCCCGCCGGTGTCATAAACCTCAAGGCCCATCAGGTCGGTGTGATAATATTCATCATCCGGAAGATTTGGCAGCCGCTCGCGTGGTGCAAACAGGCGCACCCCCTTCAAAGCATCGGCCTGCTCCTTGGTCTCTATCCCGCCGATACGGGCGGTAAACCCGTTCTTGATGGCGCGGACCAAGGTGATCGTATAGGTCTGGCTGCCGTCTTCAGTGCTGAGCGGGGAATAGTCTTCAATATCCTCGGGCATGGCGCAGAAACTCTTCAGGCGTACCTCGCCCCGCACCCCGTACGAGCCTGAAATGGCACCAACGCAAATCTGCTCAGTCATTCAATCCATCCTTTGCAGAACCGCGCAGCAGTCCAGGTGCCGCCTGCGAGTCCACAGCGTTCTGTTTGGTAGTTGCGTTCATAGAGAACACCCGCGGTAAAGGCGATCAGAACAAAAACCGCAAGCCGGATCAATCGCCACATCTGTGGATTACCGGGTTTCGACCGGCAATGCGTTGCGGCGGGTTTCCCAGCCTAGCTGTTCCAGCTCCGGTGTTTTGGACATCCGCTCCGGGTGGCCAACGCAGAAATATCCGATCAACTGCCAGTCGGCCGGAACATCCAGATCCCGGTTCAGCTGTTGCGGATCAAGGATCGACACCCAGCCCAGCCCCAGACCTTCGGCACGCAGGGCGAGCCAGAACAGGGTCACAGCGGTAACAACGGAGTAGCGGCGCATCTCCGGCATGGTGCCAGCGCCGAGCTTGTGACCTTTTGTTGTGGAATCATCGCAGTAAATCGCCAGCTGAACCGGTGCTTCGCGCATTCCGGATAGTTTCAGCTTGGCATAGCGCTCAGCTTTGGCTTCGGAAAAGCCCGCCAGCGCCGAGGCATTTGCGGTCTCGAAATTCTCAAGTGCGGCGGCCCGAGCTGCGTCACTTTCGACACGGATCACCCGCCAGGGTTCGCTGAGCCCGACCGAGGGCGCCAGCTGAATGGTGTCGAGGCAGCGCGTAAGCACTGCCTCGTCCACCGGATCGGAGCGAAACCGGCGCACATCGCGCCGGACACGCATCAACAGATCAAGTTGCATGCGGAAGTGTTCAGAGAATGAATTGTCCCGCATGTTCATCAACTTACTCCGCGTCTGCAGTCGCTTCAGCAGCCTTGGCTGCTTTTTCTTCGGCGCGCTCCTGAGCTTTCTTGCCCGGGGTGCCTTTCTTGGGGTTGTTCCGCTCCACCTTAGCGCGAACGCCAGCAGCTTCCAACATCCGAGCGATACGATCTGTGGGCTGAGCACCCTGATCCAGCCAGTGCTGCACGCGCTCCATGTCCATTTTTACGCGCTCTTCACTGTCTTTCGGCAGCAGCGGGTTGTAGGTGCCCAGCTTTTCGATGAAGCGACCATCGCGCGGCATGCGGCTGTCAGCAGCCACAATGCGATAGAAGGGACGCTTTTTCGAGCCGCCGCGGGCCAGACGAATTTTCATTGCCATGGGTTCAGTCTCCTTTAATGGCGTTTACAGGGATATCCCTGTTATTCCTGGTGTTTCTTATGGTGTCGGATGACTTCCTGAATGATGAAGTTCAGGAAAGCCTTGGCGAAATCGGGGTCCAGGTCGGCCTGTTCCGCCAGGTCTTCGAGCCGTGCGATCTGCGCGGTTTCGCGCGTCGGATCGGACGGGGGAAGGTCGTGTTCAGCCTTGAGTTGGCCCACCGCCTGGGTGTGCTTGAACCGCTCGCCCAAAGTGTAGACGAGAATGGCATCAAGGCGATCAATGCTCTCGCGGTGGCCTTTCAGCAGCGCCGCTGCACGGGCGACGGGATCTTGGGTCTCTGTCGTCATTTCTGACTCCGCAAGGAGATGAATGAAAAGCGCATCGCGCGGCTTTGGGTGATGGGATCAGTCAAGCGCCCAGCCCTCCGGTTTAAACAGGGGATCTGCGTAATGGCTGATTTCCATCTCGATCCCATGGATCAGCTGGCTGTCCTTCAGCGCATTCGGGGCCGGGTGGCGATAGACAGCGTCGCTGCCGTCAATCGTGTCGGCATCGTGATCCTTCTGTGCGCCCAGCCGCTCTGCCAAACGGATCGAATCCAGATTCTTCGGATCAATATAGCTGACCGCGCCATCCCAGCCGAGCGTATTGTAATAGTAGTTGCGGGCCGCCTGAGTGGCTTCCAGCGCATAGCCCTTACCAGCGGCATCAGGCCAGATGATCCAGGCGATTTCGCGTTCTGGCCAACCTGCAGGCATCCAGCCCCCGGCCATCCCATATGTTTCCTCGGTGATCTTGTCGTGGATCATCCACATGCCAAACCCGCGCACCTGCCAATGGCCGATCTCCGCGGCGTAGAGCATCCAGGCTTCGTATGGATTCAGTGGACCGCCCATGAAGCGCGCGCGATAAGAACTGAACGTTGCCTTGAAGTCGGGATAATCCACGGCTTCGGGGCCCCGCAGAACCAGGCGTTGGGTTTCGATCACTGGGATGGACGAGGGCATTAGACACCCCCCGCGCTGCATGAGAAACGGCGACAGATCATTGGAGACGCCCCGTTGTCACAGGCTCGCCCAACACGCGCTGGCGCGGCTGATGCCGCCAGGTTCGCATGTTGTTGGCCGGGGCCAGGCGGAACGACACCAACTGCTCAGGCCGGGCGCCAATGCGCTGTGCCAGAGCAATGGATGCAGCATTGTCTTCCGGAATGAAGGAGGCGATGTTGCTCCAGTTCTTCTCACGAAAGATCCAGTCTAGAACGGCTTCAGCGGCCTCGCTTGCGTAGCCTTTGCCGCGGGCGTCCTCTGTTAGGTGCCAAGAGAGCTCCGGCTCTGGCCAGCCTTTGGGGAACCACGGGCCAATCATGCCGACGGGGCGCCCGGTGCTGCGCTCGACCAGAGCGAACAGCCCGTAGCCGCGCAGATGCCAGTGACCGATGATGGTGGCAATTGACCACCACAGCGCATCCGGATCGTCTGCTGCATCAATAAACCGCGGCGCGCCAATGCGCAGGAAGGCATCATGCGCATCAAAACCGGCTTCCGCAGGGGACACCAGTGTAAGCCTCTGCGTCATGAGGCTGGGGAAACGATAACCCGTATTTGACATTGCCACATCCGTATCGACCCCTGCGGCACAGGCCGCAGCGATCTGTTTATGCATCAAAGACGGTCTGACCATGCCAGATGCCGGAAAATAATGGGTTAAAGCACCGTCCAGGCGTGGCAGAGTCGCCACAGCGGCACCGCTACGGTGGCCTGTGGAGCAGGAAAAGCGGAGATCCATCATGCGTAGGCCTCCATCCCGCCGTCCGCATCAGGTGCGTTGTGGCGGTAGACGAGCGTATCTGCAGACGTTTCGCCTTCGGGCAAAGGTGCCTCAGGATCCTGGGTGCCCCCTAGCCTCTCAGCCACTGAGACCGATTTGTCGTTTTCGGGCGTGATGTAGCTGACAAGGGTGGTAGCGCCCATCTGGGACCACGCCCACTCCAACGCTGCAGATGCTGCTTCGGTGACGTAACCGTTGCCCTCGAAGCCGTTGCAGAGTGTCCAGCCGATCTCCGCTTCGGGGTAATGGGCTGGTTTGTTGATGCCAACTTGGCCAACAAGTGCACCGTCTTCGCTGCGTTCTATTGCCCAGCTGCCGAAACCCAGAAGGGACCAGCTGCCCACCTCAGCGGCAATTGTCTGCCAGCTGTCCTTGAGTGAAAACGGCCCGCCCATATAGCGTGCGCGTTCACTGGCCAGCACATCGTGAAGCGGCGCGAAGTCCGACATCACGTGGTGGCGCAGCGTGAGGCGCGCAGTGGATATGGTGGGCGCAATGGTCATCTTACTTCTTCTTGCCCAGACCGCCGGGCAGGCCCATGCCGCCAAGGCCGGGTAGCCCGCCGGGCATACCGCCCATGCCACCGGGAAGGCCCTTGCCGCCGCCCATGGCTTTGGCCGCTGCTTCCAGCGCTTTTGGATCCATCTGGCTCGGATCCATTCCAGCCATATCGGGCATGCCGCCGCCTTTGCCGAACATGCCAGACATGGCTTGTTTCAGCATCTTGCCTTTGCCCATCTTGCCCATCTTCTTCATGACGTCGGCCATCTGACGGTGCATCTTCATCAGTTTGTTGAGGTCGGAGACCTGCATACCTGACCCTGCTGCAATGCGCTTCTTGCGAGACGCCTGGAGGAGGGCAGGATTGGCGCGTTCTTTCTTGGTCATCGACTGGATCATAGCGATCTGCTGGCGCAGCACCTTGTCATCAAAACCGGATTCTTCGACCTGTTTTGCCATTTTTGCCATGCCGGGCATCATCTGCATCATGCCCTGCATGCCGCCCATCTGGATCATCTGCTCAAGCTGCATCTTCAGGTCATTCATATTGAAATGACCCTTCATCATGCGCTTCATCATGCGCTCGGCCTGTTCGGCCTCAATGGTTTCCTGGGCCTTTTCAACCAGAGCAACGATATCGCCCATGCCGAGAATCCGGCCTGCGATTCGGTCTGGCTCGAAGGTCTCGATGGCGTCCATCTTCTCGCCCAGACCGACAAAGCGGATGGGTTTACCGGTGACCGCGCGCATCGACAGCGCCGCACCACCGCGACCGTCGCCGTCCATCCGGGTCAAAACGACGCCGGAGATACCGATCTTGGCATCGAATTCTTCGGCCACTTCGACCGTGACCTGACCAGTCAACCCGTCAACAACCAGCAGCGTTTCGCGGGGGGAGACGACATCGCGGACGTCCTCGACCTCCTGCATGAGCACTTCGTCGATTTGCAGGCGTCCGGCAGTGTCGAGCATATAGACATCGTAGCCACCCAAGGCGGCCTGCTGTTTGGCGCGCTTGGCGATATCGACAGGTTTCTGACCTGGCACGATCGGCAGCGTGTCGACACCGATCTGGGTGCCAAGTACCGCCAACTGATCCATTGCAGCAGGGCGATACACATCAAGCGACGCCATCAGGACGCGCTTGCCTTCTTTATCTTTCAGACGCTTGGCAAGCTTACCAGTGGTGGTGGTCTTACCAGAACCTTGCAGACCAACCATCAGGATGGGGGCTGGCGGGTTGTCCACTTTCAGCTGGCCTGGATCTTCGTCACCGCGTAGCACATCCACCAGCGCGTCGTGGACGATTTTGACAACCTGCTGTCCCGGCGTGACCGATTTGGTCACCGCCTGGCCTGTGGCCTGCTCTTGTACACGTTTCACAAAATCCCGGGCAACCGGCAGCGAGACATCCGCCTCCAGCAGGGCAACGCGGACTTCGCGCAGGGCAGTTTTGACGTCCTCTTCGGACAGCGCGCCCTGTTTGGTCAGCCGGTCAAAGACACCGGATAGGCGTTCGGATAAATTTTCAAACATGCCTTCGGCCTCCTATGCCGGTTTCAACGTGGGCGCCCCACATGTAGGGAGCAAAGGATCCATGCGCAATCACCCCCACGGGCGTAACACGCTGGTGGAGGGCGATCCCTGGCAAGGGCAGGGACCGGAAGACTGTAGCGGCTCCCGGATTTGGGCCATGCGTTACGCGTTTGGCCGCAATGAGTCAACCCGGACCACTTAGGCCGGGAATAGATGGCCCGCTGCCATGCGTTGAGCGCAACGGTTGACGCAAGGCACTGCGGTGGGGGAGTATCAGACTGCGGGGCACGTCTATACGCGTGCAAGCGCCGTCGCATTGCAGGTGCGTGTACAGCGCCTATGCGATGGCTCTTTGGTAGATGTCAGACATGAACAAAAACATGGGTCAGCCAAGCCCCCACTGCAGAGGCAGCTATTCTCAAGGCATCTGGTGCGGCGTTCCTGTCGTATTCCTTCATCGGGCGGCTTTGCAGCCACAGAAGGATCAAGACAGATGCGTGTGTTTACAGTTATTGGCCCCTCTCATTCCGGCAAGACTGAGCTGGCAAAAGCCTTAGCGACACTTCAGGAGCCAGAGCAGAAGCCGCAGCAGGCCACGGGTGTTGTGGAGTTGAGAGCGTTTCCATTCATGGATGAGGCCTGGGGCGTGATTGATATTGCCGGCGGGGTTGAGAACTTGGCGACGGCGGGGCCGGCGTTGGCAGCCAGCGATGCGGCGGTTGTTTGCGTGTCGGCGGACCCATCTGCCGGGGTTTTGGCCGCGCCTTATCTCAGGATGGTCGAAGAGGCGGGTATTCCCGCCTTTCTTTTTATCAACCGTATGGATCAGGCCGCCGGGCGGGTGGCCGATATCGTCGCCGCGCTGCAAACCTATTGTCGGCACAATATCGTCCTGCGCCAGATACCGATGCGGACCGGGGGGGAGGTGATCGGGGCGGTGGATCTGATCTCAGAACGGGCGTGGAAATATCAGGAGGGGCAGCCCTCAGCCCTGGTGGCTTTTCCGGATAGCATCCATGCCCGCGAACGTCAGGCGCGGGGAGAAATGCTGGAAGCGTTGGCTGACTATGACGACGATCTGCTGGAGCAACTGATCGAAGATCGCAAGCCGCTGACAGAAGCGGTCTATGATGTGGCCACCCGCGTCTTGCAGCATAACGATTTGATCCCGGCGCTTTTGGGGTCTGCGCTTCATCGCAACGGGATCCTGCGTCTGATGAAATCCCTGCGCCATGAGGCCCCCGCGGTTGAGGTCGCAGCACAGCGGTTGGCAGCGGACGGGCAGCCTCTGGCAGTAGGGTGTATCGGAGACCTTGTTAAACATCTCGGCAAGACGGTCGTCGTCCGCGCGCTGAGCCAACCGGTGGGAGCGGGGGCGCAGGTTGGAGGTGGCAATCTTGGAGCGATGACGCAGTTGAGGGGGGAGGGTACGGCTGCGAAAACCGGCGCAAGCGCGCCTGCCGCCGGGCGCGCTGCTGGCAATGGCCGCAACCCATCCCCCTCCGGTTCTGGTGACCTTGCACCGGGGGATATCGCGCAAGTTGTGAAATCGGATCACCTGAGCCTTGGGTACGCCTATCTGGAAAACCGTGCCGCTCAATTGCCGCAGTGGGCCCAACCGCGCCCGTCAAGCTATCAGCGGATCGTCACGCCCGTGCACGATCGCGATGATGTCCGGCTGACCGCAGCGCTGGAGCGCATTGCTGAGATTGATACCGGCATGCAGGTCGAACAGGATGAGATCAGCGGGCACGCGCTGCTGCACCTGCAAGGGCCGCTGCATTTGCGCCGTATCCTAGGGCTGCTAAGCGACTCGTTCGGTATCGAGGTAGGAGATGAACCTGTGCCGCCCGCCCTGCGGGAGACCATCACGCGACCAGTCACAATCCATCATCGCCACCGTAAACAATCTGGCGGAGCTGGTCAGTTTGCCGATGTGGTGTTGAGCATCGCACCGGCCGCGCGCGGGTCGGGTTTTCATTTTACCGATGAGGTCAAAGGCGGTGCGGTGCCAAAGGGCTACATTCCGTCGGTGGAGGCGGGTGCGCGCGAGGCGTTGAAGGCGGGTGCCAGCGGCCATCCTGTTGTCGATGTGCAGGTGACCCTGAAGGATGGCAAGCACCACTCCGTTGACAGTTCTGACTACGCGTTTCGTACGGCGGGCAAATCTGCGGTTCGTGAGGCGCTGGCGGAGGCGGGGTCGGTGGTACTGCAACCCATCATGCGGGTGGAGATCCACGTCCCTTCGGTCTTCACTGGTGGGCTTGTTCCAGTGGTCAGCGGGATGCAGGGGCAAATACTTGGTTTCGCAGCCCACCCCGAGGCCGCAGGCTGGGACGTGTTTGAAACCCTGCTGCCGGTGGCGGTTCAGGACCAGCTCTGTAGCAGCCTTGCCAGCGCAACTCGCGGAACAGCCTGGTTCTCAAGCGGGTTCGATCACTACGAAGAGGCGCGCCGCACATCATCTGCGGCAGGTGGCGGGCGCTGATGAAACGCTGATAAGAAAGCAGGCAGAATAGCGATGTTCCCCCTTGCATGCCCTCGTGTTTCACATTGATCTGCGGGCGATATCATTTGTGCAGATCAATGAGGCCACAGTGGACGCATCATCCCAGTTTCAAGACAGCTTGCCTGTTTCTTCCGACAAACTTTTGGCGCAGCTGGATGCGTGGGGCATTGGCTTCCGGCTGCACAGTCATGTGCCACTGCGCACTGTCGAGGACGCGAAGGCGGTTGAAGCGGGCTTCATGCAGGCAGGGGAGCGCGCGCTGCGGCTTAAGAACCTCTACCTGCGGGACAAGAAAAAACGCAATCATCTGGTCAGCCTTGAGCAGGACCGCGATGTCGATTTGAAAGCGCTGGCGGCTGATCTGGGACTAGGAAAACTGTCATTTGGATCAGCGGAGCGCCTGCTGGAAACCCTGGGTGTGCGCCCTGGCGCTGTCACTCCACTGGCGATGGTCAACGGGGTCAATCAAGATGTGCACTTCTATATGGACAAGGCTGCGCAGCAGGCGGATGTGATCTACATGCATCCGTTGGTGAATGATCGCACCGTTGCCCTGACGCGACAGGCATTTCTGGAGGTGATGGATCGATTGAGCGTTACAATCACCTGGGTCTGAAGTGGCAGGGCATTTTGTGATCACTGCGCAAATTTGAACCTTTCGCTGGCTAGAGCCTGCGGAATGTGCATGGTTGCGGCAAGTAATACGCAGATGAGAGGTGACCATGGAAAACTGGGACGAGGTACGCACCGCCTATCAGGTGGCTCGGATGGGAACCGTGAGCGGCGCCGCCGAGGTTTTGGGCGTCCATCACGCGACAGTCATCCGCCACGTCGATGCAATTGAGGCGCGTCTCGGCGTCAAGCTGTTCCAGCGCCATGCTCGTGGCTACACCCCGACAGATGCCGGCCAAGATCTGCTGCGGGTGGCGCAGGCCACCGATGATCAGTTTGGTCAGCTGGTTGGTCGGCTCAAGGGGCATGGGGATGCGGTATCCGGCGAATTGGTCGTGACCTCGCTGTCCTCGATGTCGACACTGCTGGTGCCCGCGCTCACGGAATTTCAGCGTCAACACCCCGAGTTGGTGATCCGCTTTCTGACCGGTAGCCGCCTGTTTCGGCTGGAGTACGGGGAGGCGCATGTCGCGATCCGCGCCGGATCTCCGCCGGAACAGCCCGACAATGTGGTTCAGCCCTTCATGCGGCAACAACACGGGCTTTACGCCAGTGCCTCATATATTGAACGGTTCGGTCCGCTGAAAGGGCTGGACGATATGTCCAACCATCGGTTCATCTGCAATGACGACATAGATAGCCGGGCGCCTTATTCCCGCTGGCTGCGTGCCCACGCGCCCGAGAGTGCGCTGTCGTTTCGCTGTGTGAACGCCGTCTCAATGCAGGAGGCTCTGCTGGCAGGAGCGGGGATTGGTTTCCTGACCCGCTGGGAAGCGGAGCGGCATCCTGGGTTGACCCAGATGATGGAACCCCTGCCAGAATGGGCGGGCGAATTGTGGCTTGTCACCCATGTTGATCTGCACCGCACAACCAAGGTGCAGAGTTTCCTCAGCTTCCTGAAAGCCGAAGCGAAGGCCTGGACCGCATGACACCGACCTATCGCGGTCATCTCGCAATGCTGGTGTTCTCGGCCTTGGTGGCTGGATCGTTTTCGCTTGGCGCGATGGTGGCCAATGACATCGCTCCCATGGCCCTCAATGCCATTCGGTTTGTGATCGCTGCGGTGGTGATCGGCATTGCGGCACAGCTCACCCATGGCCTGCGGCGCAAAGATTTTGTGGCGCCTTGGCGTTTCCTCGTGCTGGGTGGCCTATTTGCCATCTATTTCGTGCTGATGTTCTACGGATTGCAAACCGCGGCGCCAGTGAGTGCGGCTGCGGTATTTACACTTACACCGGTCCTGAGTGGGGTTTTCGGATGGATCCTGCTACGCCAGATCACGACATGGCGGATGGCGCTGGCGTTGGCGATTGGTGCTGTCGGGGCAATCTGGGTGATTTTTCGCGGCGACCTGTCGGCCATCTGGGCCTTTGAGATTGGTCGTGGAGAGATGATATATTTCTGGGGATGTGTGGCCCACGCCGCCTATACGCCGATGGTGCGCTTGCTGAACCGGGGCGAGCCCGCGGTGGTGTTCACCTTCGGGATGTTGGTCGCGGGCGCAATAATCCTGTTGGTGGTCGGCTGGGGCGACATTCGCGCCACAGATTGGACCGGGCTGTCACCGCTTGTCTGGGTGGTCCTGCTCTATGTCGCGCTGATCGCCAGTGCCGCTACATTTGTTCTGCTACAATATGCGACGCTTCATCTGCCCTCAGCCAAGGTCATGGCCTATACCTATCTGACGCCAAGCTGGGTCATCTTGTGGGAAATTGCGCTGGGCCGTCCGGCCCCTAGTGGCATCGTGGCGCTGGGTGTGGTTTGCACCATCTGGGCACTTTGGTTGCTGCTACAGGAGGGGCGCAGCGCAGTGCCGACTACGCAATCAGGCTAACCCGCCTCACTCGGAGGAGGGATCTGCTGTCGGGCTGCCGAGTTCGGTTTCCAGAAAGCGCTCAAACGCGTCCAGATTGACGGGTTCGAACTGACCAAACCCCTGCATCCAGACGGAGGCGGACCGCATGGCGTCCGGCTGCAGTTTACACCACTTCACGCGGCCACGTTTTTCCTGCGCGATGAGGCCAGCTCGTGTCAGGATCATCAGGTGTTTGGAGATCGCCGCGAGCGACATGTCAAACGGTTCAGCAACATCTGTGACGGCCATGTCGTCCTCCAGCAGCATGGTCAGAATGCTGCGCCGGGTTGGGTCCGCAAGGGCGGCAAATACGGTATCAAGAGGATCGCTCATGCCGACACACCTAAACCGCAAGATGCGGGTCGACAATCCCAAGCCGCTAGCCGCATATCACCGGCAACGACGACAGAGCGCGAAAGAGACACGATATGGCATTGAAATACTGGGCGGCGATCTTTGTACTTGGGATCGGCTGGGGCATGTCCTTCATGTTCAATGCTGTTTTGCTGCGCGAACTGGGACCATTGTCGGTGTCCATGGGGCGGGTTGGCTTTGGTGCGCTGGGATGTTGGATCTATGTCGTGGCAGCGCGTAAGCGGGTGCCGGACCAACCACGGCGTTGGCTGTCGCTGTTTGGTTTTGGTGTCCTGAGCTATGCGGCGCCCTTTGCTTTCTACGCGCTGGGACAGCAGCATATTGCCAGCGGCGTGGCCGGGATCCTCAATGCGTTTACCCCGGCGCTTGCTGTTATGGTGGCGCATTTCTGGCCGGGTGGAGAGCGGGCGACCTGGCAGAAATCACTGGGCGTGGTTTTCGGCTTTCTTGGTATTCTAGTCTTGTCGTGGCCGCTGCTGCATGGCGGACGCCAGTCCGAGGTCTGGGCTGTGCTCGTTACGCTTTGTGCGCCGTTGTGTTACGCGTTTTCGGTCAATATTGCCCGCCAGTTTCGTGACATCGATCCAGTGGTCCTTGTCGCTGTTGCCTTGACCGGGGCCACTGCGGCCATCACGCCGCTGGCGATTTGGGCTGAAGGTCTGCCGGTGATCACTCGATTGGAGACTTGGGGCGCGTTGTTCATCATCGGTTTCATCCTGACGTCCGCAGCTTTCATCCTGTTCTATTGGGTGCTGCCTCGGGTTGGACCGACCAATATCACCTTGCCGACGCTGATCGCGCCGGTTTCCGCCCTGGCGATGGGGGCCTGGATCTTGCAGGAGCCGCTCAAACTGGAGCACCTGACAGGGATGAGCCTGATCCTGATCGGACTGGTGCTGATCGATGGTCGCCTGCTGCGTAAAATTCGGCGTCGACCGGCCCTCTGATAAAATCAACCTTTTGGTTGAATATGGATTTTGACCGGAAAACCGTCGCCTGCTCCTCAGACGTGCAGGAGGTGATGCGGTAGGCTTCAGACATAAATTAATAATTACAATGAGTTGCGCTCGGCGTCGCAGGGCTCTCAGGGTTGTTGACTCTGAGGCGAGGACTCCTTAGCACCGCAACAGAATTCACGTGAGGATGGCGACCGTGTCACAAGAGCCAGACAAGCAGCGCTTGGCGCAGCTAGAGGCCAAGTTGGCAGAGGCGCGTAAGGCCCAAGAGCCCAAGCCGCGCGTGGATGAGCATTATTCGACAGCCAATCAGGCTTGGCGGATGGTGATTGAGTTGGTGGCCGGTCTGATGATCGGCTTTGGTATCGGATACGGGTTGGACCTTCTGCTTGGGACCATACCGATCTTTCTGGTGCTGTTCACGATGCTGGGTCTGGCGGCCGGGGTGAAGACAATGCTCCGCAGCGCGCAAGAGATCCAGGAAAAGAAACTGGCCGAAATGGCCGAACAAGATGCGCAGGACCGGGACTGATCCCCCGGCGACAGGAGAAACGGGACAATGGGCAAACTAATCTTTGGTGCAGCTTTTCTGCTGGTACTTGCGTCTGGGCTGTTCTTTGCCCCCGCTATTCCGGGCCTCCAGATCCATCCGACTGACCAGTTCCTGGTCAAGCCACTGGGTGGCGCAGGTGAGCTGAACTTCTACACTCCGACCAACGTGACCCTCTGGATGGGTCTTGCGATTGTCGCGATCTTCGCGCTGATGGTTCTGGGGTCTGCAAAACGCGCGATTGTCCCCTCGCGCATTCAGTCGGTTGCTGAACTCGCCTATGGCTTCATCTATAAGATGGTCGAAGATGTGACCGGCAAAGACGGTCTGAAGTTTTTCCCCTATATCATGACCCTGTTCATGTTCATCCTGACCGCGAACATGCTGGGCCTGATCCCGGGCAGCTTCACCACCACATCGCATTTTGCCGTGACTGCAGTTCTGGCCATGCTGGTGTTCGTGACCGTGACTGTGACTGGTTTCGTGCTGCACGGGACTAAGTTTCTGGGCCTGTTCTGGGTTGGCTCCGCACCGCTGGCATTGCGCCCGGTGCTCGCGATCATCGAACTGATTTCCTATTTTGTGCGTCCTGTCAGCCACTGCATTCGTCTTGCGGGTAACGTGATGGCGGGCCACGCGGTTCTGAAGGTATTCGCAGGTTTTGCAGGCGCATTGGGCCTGTTCAGCTTCCTGCCGATCTTTGCCATCACCGCGGTTTACGCACTCGAAGTTCTCGTGGCCTTCATTCAGGCCTACGTGTTCACCATTCTGACCTGCGTGTACCTGAAGGACGCGCTGCACCCGTCGCACTAAGACGCGGTCAGGTCCGAACAATAAGATCCTCAACTTCCAATCGTAAGGAGATACACAATGGAAGGCGAACTCGCACACATCGGCGCTGGCCTGGCTGGCATGGGTACTGGTATTGCTGCACTGGGTGTTGGCAACGTTGCTGCTAACTTCCTGGCAGGCGCTCTGCGCAACCCCTCCGCGGCTGCTTCCCAGACCGCAACCCTCTTCATCGGCATCGCATTTGCAGAAGCTCTGGGCATCTTCTCGTTCCTGGTCGCTCTGCTGCTGATGTTCGCCGTCTAAGACCCTTCGGAACCATTTTCCTTACGGCCGGGCGGTGTGGATGACCGCGCCGCCCGGTGTAACGGCAAGTTCCCTAGGAGGACGACATGGCAACTCAGACGCAGGACGCAGGTCACGGTGCCGCAGAGGCCGCCCACGGTTCGGGCGGTATGCCGCAGCTGGACTTCTCGACCTATGCGAACCAGATCTTCTGGCTCGTGGTCACGCTCGTCGTGATCTATTTCATCCTGTCGCGCATCGCGCTGCCCCGCATTGCGGCAGTGTTGGCCGAGCGTCAGGGAACCATTACCAACGACCTCGCCGCGGCTGAAGACCTGAAGGCCAAAGCCGTAGAGGCCGAAACCGCTTATAACCAAGCTCTGGCAGATGCCCGTGCAGAGGCTCAGCGCATCGCTGCTGAAACCCGTGCGGAAATTCAGGCAGATCTGGATGAGGCCATTGCCAAGGCAGACGCACAGATTGCGGCCAAGGCAGCGGAATCAGAAGCCGTCATCGCCGAGATCAAGGCCGGTGCCATCGCCAGCGTCGAAGCCGTCGCTGTTGATACCGCCGCTGAGATCGTCGCCACCTTTGGTGGCAAGGCAGACGAAAAAGCCGTCGCAGCTGCGGTTGCCGACCGGATGAAAGGATAAGAACATGCGCTCTGTACTGGCTCTTGCTCTGACCTTTGGTGCCACCAGCCCCGCATTTGCGGCGTCCGGCCCGTTCCTGTCGATGAGCAACACCGACTTTGTCGTTACGCTCGCGTTCCTGCTGTTCGTCGGCATCCTGCTTTATGCAAAGGTGCCCGGTCTGCTGGGTGGCCAGCTGGACGCCCGCGCCGAAGGCATCAAAAAGGACCTCGAAGAGGCCCGTGCCCTGCGTGAAGAAGCCCAGACCATTCTGGCCTCTTACGAACGCAAGCAGCAGGAAGTTCAGGCGCAGGCTGATCGGATCGTTGCGTCGGCGCGTGAAGATGCTGCGAAAGCAGCTGACCAAGCCAAGGCTGACCTGGAAGTCTCGATTGCGCGTCGCATGACCGCTGCCGAGGAACAGATCACAGCGGCGCAGGACTCCGCGGTGAAAGAAGTGCGCGATCAGGCAATCACCGTTGCAATTGCAGCGGCGGATGCGGTGATTTCGAAACAGATGACAGCGACCGAAGCCAACAAGCTGATCGACGCTGCTATCGCCGACGTGGACGCCAAGCTGCACTAATCTGCTCTTGCATCGACGCTGTTAAAGAACCCGGCCCAAGTGGCCGGGTTTTTTGTATTCAAATGCGTTGCCTGCGATAACCGCGCACATCCTTACTTTCCCTAAAATGGTGGATTGAACGCAGGCTGAGCGATAGAAGAGAGCGCAAGACCCTGCCCGCTGGCGGGGCTTTCGGTTACCAGAGGAGTCACAGATGCGCGCCCATCCGACGGCCATTGTCAGCCCCAAGGCCAAGATCCACCCCAGTGTCGAAATCGGCCCCTTTTCGATCGTTCATGACAACGTCGAAATTGGCGCGGGGACCAACATCGGAAGCAATTGTGAGCTGGGCGTCGCAACCCGTCTGGGGGATGGCTCTCCGTTGCGCATCGGGGAAGAGTCGACGATCCGCTCCCATAGCGTTTTCTACGAAAGCTCAGGCTTCGGTGACGGCCTGGTGACCGGGCATCGGGTCACAGTGCGCGAACTCACCCAGGCTGGGCGCGGGTTTCAGATCGGCACGTTGAGCGATATCCAGGGTCATTGCACTATTGGCGACTACGTGCGGCTGCACAGCAATGTGCACATCGGACAAAAGAGCGTTGTTGAAGACTACGTTTGGATCTTTCCCTACGTCGTGCTGACCAATGATCCGCATCCGCCTAGCGAGGTCTTGCTGGGCGCGCGGATCAAATCATTTTCTGTGATCGCCACGATGACCACTGTTCTGCCGGGAGTCACTGTCGGGGAGGGGGCCCTGGTGGGTGCGTGCAGCGCCGTGACCAAAGATGTTGCAGACCATCGGATCGCAGTCGGAAATCCCGCCGTTGACCGGGGAGATGCCAATCGGGTTCGCTTGAAGGATGGCACTGACCGGGCGGCCTACCCGTGGAAATCCCATTTCCACCGAGGATACCCCGAGGCCGTCGTTGCCGAGTGGATGGCGTCATTGCCCGAGGCCTGATGGGGTTACAGGCTGTTTAAACCTGCGGATGGGCTCTCTCAGGTTTTGCTGATTTCATGCTGCAGACGTTGCTTGGCCACCTCTGCATTGCGCAGGGCGCGCTGATGGTCAGTCAGGGCCTGTTTCACATAGTCCAGATGGGTTTCAACAGCGGCCCGTGCTGCCGAAGGGTCGCGGGCCTGTAGCGCGGCGTTGATGGCGCTGTGCTGGGCCAAGAGGGCATCGCGCGTGGTGTGCTGTTGGAACATAACGCGACGATTATAGAAAACACCTTCACGCAGCAGCTCAAACATCGAGCGCATCATATGCAGCATGACCACATTGTGGCTCGCATCCATGATTGCGGAATGGAACTGGGCGTCGAGCGCGGCTGCCTCTTCTGAGATGGCGGGATCACCAGCCTGCTCCATCTTGTCGAAAATCGTCTGGATCACTTCCAAATCGTAATCGGATCCGTATTTGGCGGCGCGCTCGGCGGCCAGGCCTTCCAAATCTCGGCGAAAGCTGAGGTAGTCGAAAACCGCCTCGTCATGGCTTGCAAACAACTGAACCAAGGCCGGTGAAAACGCAGAGCCAAGCACATCGGCGACAAACACTCCGGCGCCCGCCCGCGAGACCAGTAGACCGCGATCTTGCAATTCGGCCAGCGCATCGCGCAACGAGGGCCGTGAGACCCCCAGACGCTCCGCCAACTCCCGCTCGGCAGGGAGCCGTTCGCCGGGTGTGAGGATGCCGCGCAGGATGAACTGCTCAATCTGGCGCACCACAGACGCAGAGAGTTTTTCGGGCTGTACTTTTTGAAAGGGCATGCTGTCAGTCTTTTGGATGCGCGATTGGTCAAAACATATGACCACGGGGCCAAGGCCATCGCAAGGGGATGTGCGCCCATTCAGCAGACAGCGCGCCTATTCCATGCTAGGTCGAAGGGACGAGCGAAGACACAGTCTCATTCGGCGCAGGGATACAGATGCGTGATTTTTTCAGGCGAGCGGTTCGATTCCGCCCCATTTTTATGTTCCTTCTTGCTGTTCCGCTTACAGCCTGCGATACGGCAAGCCCGCATTTCCGTGGTCAAGCGGTGCAGCGGATCACGGTGGAGGGCAGCGTATTTGAGGTGCGCCTGCGCGGATCACTCGCAGAGGCGGTGCGCGTCAATCCTCAATATGCGCCGCGCCTTGGCCCCATCCGGAAACGCGCGCAACGCGCTATGGAAATGGCAAGCGGCTGCCCGGTGCGCGATGTCCTGGGCGATCAGGCTGTCCTCGTCGGGCGCTTGGACTGCGGGAGCGGCGAAGCCGCGTAATGAAGAGTTATCCACAATATATGGTGGCGATATGACGCTGACCCAGCCGATTTGGGGGGCGGCCACATTGACAGTGGTGTAACAAACCCATGACACTTACATCCCAATGAATCACAGGATATCGGCTTGCGCTTCTCGAAACTCAGACTGAACGGCTTCAAGAGCTTTGTGGACCCAACGGATCTGTTGATCGCAGATGGCCTGACCGGGGTTGTCGGCCCAAACGGCTGTGGCAAATCCAACCTTCTTGAGGCGCTGCGCTGGGTGATGGGCGAAAATCGCCCAAAGGCAATGCGTGGCGGCGGTATGGAAGACGTGATCTTCGCGGGGACCAGTTCCAGGCCAGCCCGCAATTTTGCCGAGGTCAGCCTGCAGATTGACAACAGTGAACGGCTGGCCCCATCTGGTTTCAACGAGAGCGACAATCTGGAAATTCTGCGCCGTATCACCCGTGATGTCGGCAGCGCTTACAAGACCAACGGGAAAGATGTGCGCGCGCGCGATGTGCAGATGCTGTTTGCCGATGCCTCAACTGGCGCGCATTCTCCTGCCCTGGTCCGACAGGGGCAAATTGCTGAGTTGATTAACGCCAAGCCGAAGGCACGGCGGCGTATTCTGGAAGAGGCAGCAGGTATCTCCGGCCTCTACCAGCGGCGGCACGAGGCCGAGCTGAAGCTGAAAAACACCGAACAGAACCTGTTGCGCGTCGACGATGTGATTGAACAGCTCGCAGCACAACTCTCGCAGTTGGCCCGTCAGGCGCGTCAGGCACAGCGGTATCGGGATATCGGTGAACAGCTGCGACGGGCCGAGGGCATGTTGCTCTATCGCCGCTGGCGGGAGGCGGACGACGCGCGGCTGGAAGCTGAAGATATCCTGCGCAGCCGCGAGACCCAGGCGGCCAAGGCAGAGGCGCTGGCCCGTGTTGCCGACGGCAAGCGGCTGGAGGCTGAGAGCGCACTGCCTCCTCTGCGCGAAGAGGAGGCCATTGCTGCCGCGGTGCTGCAACGGTTGTTTGTGCAGCGCGATGCGCTGAGTGATCAGGAGGCGCAGGCGCGTCAGACCATCGAAACGCTGACTAACCGCGTGGCGCAGCTGGGCCGTGATATTGAGCGCGAAAGCGGGCTGAACCGGGATGCCGGCGAAACGATTGAACGGCTGGACTGGGAACAGCGTGAACTGGCGCGGGCCGCCATCGGTCACGATGATCGTATGGCTGAGGCTGCCGAGCGGTCGCGAGAAGCAGTCTCGGTGCTTCAGGCCCGCGAAGAACATCTGACAAGCCTGACAGAGGATGTGGCGCGGCTTGCGGCGCGCCATCAATCAGCGCAGCGTCAGGTCGAGGATTGCCGCCGTGCTTTGCTTCGTGCCGAGGAGGACGGGGGCAGCTCCCGCGACGCGATGGCCGAGGCCCGCGATACGCTGGCTCAGGCAGAGGCCGCGTTTGAAGCCGCGGTCGAGGCCGAGGAGGAAGCGCGCGCTGCTGCTGAGCTCGCGGATGAGGCGCTGGCCGCGGCTGATGAGGCGCGCAATGATACCCAATCGCGCGAGGCTGAGGCCCGCGCCCGCCGCTCTGAGGCGGAGGGCGAATTGGGTGCACTGCGGGCGGAGGTGACGGCGCTTGCGAAGCTTGTGGAGCGCGATACCGCCGAGGGCGGCCATGTTCTGGACGAGATGCGCGTTGCAGCGGGATACGAGAAAGCGCTTGGCGCGGCTCTTGCCGATGACCTGCGTGCGCCCCTGGCGGAGGTTGATGGGCCGAGCGGTTGGGTCACTTTGCCACCATATGACGGAGATGCGCCGCTACCAGCGGGTGCGGTGCCGCTCTCACTGCATGTCAGTTGCCCTGATGCTCTGCATCGTCGGATTTCTCAGGTTGGCCTTGTCGATGGGGATGCCGCGCGTGATCTGCATTCGCGGCTGATGCCAGGGCAGCGTCTGGTTACTCTGGAAGGCGATCTGTGGCGCTGGGATGGGTTCCGGGCTTGGGCTGAGGATGCGCCAAGTGCAGCGGCGTTGCGGCTGGAGCAGATGAACCGCCTTGAAACGCTGAAACAGGATATGGAGCATGTCGGCGCGCGCGCGGATGGGGCCAAGGCTGCGCATGAGGTTCTGATGCGCAAGCTGGCGGAGGTCACCACCGCAGATCAGGCTGCGCGTCAGGCGCGCCGGGTTGCCGATCAACGCGTTGCCGATGCGGCGCGCGCGCTGAGCCGGGCTGAAAGCCATCGCAATCTGTCCGAAGGCAAGCTGGAAACTCTTGGCATCGCGGTTGCCCGACATGAAGAGGACGCCGCCGCTGCGCAGGCACAGCTGACGGAAGCGGAAACCGCTGTCGAAGGGCTGGAAGACCTCGCTGAGGCGCGTGCCAAGGTAGAGGATGTAAAGCAGGCGGTGGAAGCGGCTCGGATCACCATGCTGACCCATCGGTCGACGCAGGATGAGCTGCGGCGTGAGGGAGAGGCCCGCACCGCACGTGGGCAGCAGGTCACCAAGGATCTCTCCGGGTGGCGCCACCGGCTGGAAAGCGCAGACAGGCGGATTGCCGAGTTGACGGAACGGCGTGCCGCAACCGAGGAAGAGCTGCAAGAAGCACATGCGGTGCCTGCCGAGATTGCGGAAACCCACGAGGAACTGAACCTTGCCATTGAAGAGGCAGAAGCGCGCAAAGCGGTTGCCTCAGATGCACTGATTGGTGCCGAATCCGTCCTGCGCGATGCCGTTCAAAACGAGCGTGAATGCGCTCGACTGGCCTCTGAGGCGCGCGAGGCACGGGCCCGGTCAGAGGCGCGTTGTGACGCAGCCCGCGAAGCCGTTGGTCATGCCGAGGCGCGTATTCGCGAAGAACAACAGACGGTACCTGACGATCTGTTGGCCAGCCTTAATGCCACACCTGAAGACATGCCGAACGCGGAGGAGCTGGAGGCAGAGGTCAACCGTCATAAGCGTCAGCGCGACGCGCTGGGAGCGGTCAATCTGCGCGCAGAAGAAGATGCGCGCGCGGTCCAGGACGAGCACGACCAATTGGTGCGCGAGAAGGCAGATCTGGAAGAGGCCGTGAAGACACTAAGGGCGGGTATCGCCAGCCTCAACCGCGAAGGCCGCGAACGGTTGTTGACCGCGTTTGAGGAGGTGAATGCGAGCTTTACCATGCTGTTCACCCACCTCTTCGGCGGCGGGGAGGCCAATCTGGTCATGGTTGAAAGTGATGATCCGCTGGATGCCGGGCTTGAAATCATGTGCCAGCCGCCGGGCAAGAAACTCTCGACGCTGTCACTGCTGTCAGGAGGCGAACAGACATTGACGGCCATGGCCCTGATTTTCGCGGTGTTTCTGTCCAATCCGGCGCCAATCTGTGTGCTGGACGAGGTGGACGCGCCGCTGGACGATGCCAATGTGACTCGCTTCTGCGATTTGCTGGACGAGATGTGCCGCCAAACCGACACGCGCTTTCTTATTATCACGCACCATGCGGTGACGATGGCACGGATGGACCGGCTATTCGGGGTCACGATGCAGGAAAAAGGTGTCAGCCAACTGGTGTCCGTGGACCTCAAGAAAGCCGAGGCGCTGGTCGCCTGACCCCTTGTTCCAATGCGGCGCAGGTTCTATCGTCGGCGCGCCAATGACAGGATTTACAATGAAATTTCTTTCTCTACTGACCGCCGCTGCCCTGTTTGTCCTCCCGGGCCTTGGGCATGCTGAAAACATTCTGGCCAAGGATGCGACCTCCCTCGCGCGTTTCTTCGAGACCGAAGGCGTTGAATTTGAGGTCACCACCGATGATGTCGGCGACCCAAAGCTGAAGGTCGACTACTACGGCAATGATTTCTCAATCTATTTCTACGGCTGCGAAAACAACAAGAACTGTGATGCGATCCAGTTCTTCTCCGGTTATCAGACAGATGGCGGCGTGCGTGTGGTCAAGATCAATGAGTGGAACACCGAAAACCGTTTTGGTCGGGCCTATATTTCGGACGAAGGGTCCGCTCGGGTCGAATTGGATGTGTATCTGGGGGACACCGGCATGAATCCCGACGATTTTGCTGAGCTGCTGGGCTACTGGTCGCGGATCGTTCAGGATTTCGAGGAATTCATCAACTGGTGATCGCGTCTGCCCTGTCACCGAAATGTGAGGTGGGGCTGGGAGAGAATTTCGCTAGGCTGGCAGCATGAGACACCACTTGCTGCTGGTCTTTTTTGTACTTCTCGGATCAATCCAAGTGCCACGTAATGTATTGGCGCAGGATGGGGCAATGCGGGCGGGTGATCAGCCCTACGACGAAGAGGCGCTTGCGGCGCTGCCGGGGCAATCTTTTGTTTTTTATGATGATGGGGAGGCGCTGTTCGGGGACGACGGAGCCTATTCCTACACTTATTCAGCGGCAAATGGCGGTGGCACTGCATGGGGCAGCTATCGTGTCGCGCAGGATGGTCAGGTCTGTGTGACTTTCGTCAATGGTATGTCCCGTTGCGATCAATATGTGACCAACCGGGATCGCACTGTGGTCATTACCTCTGAGGGGCAGAGGTTTCCGGTACGATCATCGCAAATTCCCTGAGACACAATCCTGCGGAAACCGCCCCCGGGGGCGATTTCCTCCAATAGATCAGAGACGCGACAACAGCGCTGGTGTTGGCCAGGCGTCAGCGGGGAGGCCAAGGCGTTTTTGTTCTTTTTGGACAGCAACACGTGTCTTGGCACCCAGGATCCCATCAACATCACCGACGTCATGACCGCGTGCCTGAAGCTTGCGCTGCAACTGTTCCATTTGTTTTGCCGCAAGGCCGGTGTCTGGATTGCCTGCATCGTAGCTCGCAGCGCCCGACAACCGGGTCGCAAAATATGCGGCAGTCAGCACATAGGTAAAGCTCTGGTTCCATTCGAAATAGACGTCGAAATTGGGGTAGGCGAGGAAGGCAGGCCCCTTATGCCCCTGCGGCAGGATCAGCGCGGCCTTTGTGTCATGCTCCGCTAGTCGACCCGCACGAGGGCTTACGCCCAGTGTTTGCCAGTCAGCAACTGTTCTCTTGTGGTGAACACCGCTAAGGCTCAGGTCGAGATCGGCAGGGATCGTCACCTCCTGCAACCAAGGCTCATTCGGGCGCCATCCCAGATGAGAGAGCATCTTTGCGCCGGACATCAATGCATCTGGGGCGGACGTCTTGAGGCTGACATGGCCGTCACCATCGGCATCAACACCGTTTTCCAGAATATCGCCGGGCAGCATCTGGACCATGCCGATTTCACCGGCCCAGGCGCCGGTGGTGCGGCGCGGATCAAAATTGTCCTGACGGAACAATTCCAGTGCGGCAAAGACCTGCGGACGGAACAACTCGGGCCGACGGCAATCATGGGCCAGGGTCACCAGCGCATTCAACGTGTTGAAATTTCCCTGCACGGTGCCGTAGTCGGTTTCAAAGGCCCAGAACGCGAGCAAAACGCTGCGATCAATGCCATAGGTCGTCTCTATCCTGCGGAATGTTGCGTCGTATTTACGCGACATCGCTTGACCACGGTCCAGGCGGCTCTTGGAGATCAACCTGCGCGAAAACTCGATAAAGGGTTTCTGGAACACGCCCTGCGCGCGGTCGGCCTTTAGGACTGCGGGATCTTGGCGCACGTTCTCAAAGAAACGATTGACCGTGGCGCTGTCATAGCCCCCCGTCAGCGCCTCTTCCTTCATCAGCTGAACGAAATTGCGAAACCCGCCACCACATTGCGCATGGGCCTGAAGCGGAAGCAGAAATGAGACAAGGGCGAGAATGCTTGGGCGCAACACAGGTAGCGTGTCCTTTTTGAGAGTGCTGCCCCTTGTTAGCTACAACAGCGCGGCAATGGCAACCGTTAGCGCAAGCCCGAAGGCCCAAGAAGCCCATAGAAGGTGTATGCAGCGCATGATGCTGTGGGCGCTGGCGCTTTTGGAGCCACTGGCGTTGACCCAGGCGAAGTCCTGCAGTTTCCCATCGTAGGATCGCGGACCGGCGAGCGCGATCCGCATCGCGCGCGCCATTGCGGCCTCGGGCCAGCCAGCATTCGGGGAGCGGTGGCAGCGAGCATCCTGAGTAATGTCAGGCCAGCTACGCAAGACCAAGCCAACGGTGGCAATCATCAATGCGGATAGGCGCGCCGGGATTAGGTTCAGCAGGTCATCCAACCTGGCAGCCGCCCAGCCAAATTCTCTGTGACGCGGCGTTCTGTAACCGATCATGCTGTCTGCTGTATTGGTGATCTTATAGATCATCAGGCCCGGGAGGCCGCCGATCAGAAACCAGAACGCAGGGGCGACTACGCCATCGGAAAAGTTCTCTGCCCCGCTTTCGATGGCAGAACGTGCGACCTGCGGCGTGGTCATACCAGAGGTGTCTCGGCTGACAATCAACGCAACCGCCTTGCGGCCTTTTGTCAGATCAAGACGCAGACCATCGGCCACGGCCTCTATGTGGTCGCAGAGCGACCGCTGCGCCAGCAAAATGGCCGCGACCAAGATTTGAACCAAGGGGCCGAACAGAGTCAGCAGCCAGCCAAGCCAGCCCGCTGATACTACAAGAAGCGTTATAGCCAGAACGCCACGCGCTTTGCGGTGCTTTGCGGTGTTCAGCGTCTGATCGACGAGGGACACGGCACGCCCCATCAGAACTGCGGGATGGGGCAACCGTGACCAGAGCCAGCGCGGCTCCCCAAAAATGGCATCCAGCAGCAGCGCCGGGATCAACAGGGCGGCAGTGGTCACAGAGCGGCCTCAAGCCGTGCCCAACCTTCACCCGTCGGCAGACCAAGCCGCAGATAGGTTTTAGAGTATGGGAAAATACGAGTCCAAATTTGAGCGCCGGCGAGCCGGGCCTGCCATGCAGCGGCATCGTCCACTTCATACAGGCGGAATAGATCGGTGCCGCCGACCAGTTTCGCTCCCTTTTCGGTCACTATCTTGTCCAGCCGTTTTGCATCCTGCTGCAACCGCGCCCGCGTGGTGTTTGCCCAGTCCACATCCTGTAGCGCTTGCGCGCCGATACGCAGGGCCGGACCGGAGACAGCCCATGGCCCCTGCCATGCGGCAAGATCGCCTATCAGACATGGATCGCCGATGGCAAATCCCAGCCTCAGCCCTGCGAGGCCCCAGAACTTGCCAAAACTTTTGAGGATGACAACGCCGGGGCGCTCGGCCAGGTGCATCAGACTCTCTGCAGGGCAGACGTCACAGAAGCTCTCATCGATCACGACCAGAGGGGCCTGCACATCTCCGGCGTCCCAGCGGCGGCCATCTGGGTTGTTTGGGTGAACCAGCACGCAGGCCTCTGCCGGGCCGGAAGTGACCGTCTGCCACCCGCGAGCAGTGAACGCGGCGGCGTGTTCGTTGTAGGTCGGTGGCGTTATCTGTACCCAGCGCGGATCTGCCAAGGCCGGAATTGCCGCGATCAGTGCCGAAGCCCCTGGCGCTGCCAGAATTGCCGCTTCTTTTGGTACTTGCCAGAAACTGCGCGCAGCAGTGATCAATCCGTTCAGCGCGGCTTGATCGGGCAGAGCACCCCAGTCTGCGACGGTCAGATCAGCCACCGGGTAGGGCACGGGATTGATCCCGGTCGAGATATCGATCCAGTCGCTGGCTACACCACCATATTCGGAAATTGCGGCGCTGAGGTTGCCGCCGTGGTCCCGCTGGGGGGCCTCTGTCAGATCCAGCATGCCAGTCATCTTGGGCCTTAAACAATGAACTAGAACCGAGGGCCACGCCATATGCTGACCCAGTACTGCCGTATGGAACAGCAGTCACGAGAAAGCAACCATAGCTCCTCGTGATCAACAACTCGCTAATTCCCGCGAGCCTCATGTTGAAGAAACATCTTATGGATGCAATTCGAGGAAGTCAGTATTGGGTGTTCTGCCCAAGTTGATGTGGTTCAGGAATAGAGCAATTGCTGAAGTTTTATTGATTCGAGCGCCTGTGCTTTCCCTATCAGAGTTGGTCGCAAGGGGGCTTCAGGCCAACACTTACAGCGCGTCAGGCGACAATCGCGTCGGACGCGACGGATTGTCGCTGCGGATATGGCGTACCTCGAATGCGTGAACGACCTGATGGCCAACCGGTCACTTTCTTTGGAGGTGGCTACCGAATTTCAGTCACGATGGTGTGGGGCCATCCAGTCGATACGCGGATTGGTTGGTATGATCCGATGAGGATTGATGGTGTCGTGACTGTAGTGATAGTGGCGCACGATATGTTCCCTCCCGACGGTGTCTGACACTCCCGGCCATTGATAAAGCGCACGCGTGTAGGCCCAGAGATGTGGATAATCGATCAAACGTCGACGGTTACACTTAAAATGCAGATGGTAGACAGGATCGAAGCGGACCAATGTGGTAAACAACCGCCAGTCCGCCTCAGTCAGCCTGTCACCCAGAAGGAAGCGGTGCTCTGACAGGATATCTTCCAGCCAGTCCAATGTGTCAAACAAAGGGTCGATCGCGGCATCATACGCTTCCTGTGTGGTGGCAAAACCGCATTTGTAGACACCATTGTTCAAGGTGGAATAGACCCGGCTGTTCACGGCCTCAATCGGTTCTCGCAATTCCTCCGGCCAATAGTCGTCGTGGTTGCCGGTGATCTCGTCAAAGGCGCTGTTGAACATGCGAATGATGTCGGCGCTTTCGTTTGAGACGATGGTATTTTCCTTTTTATCCCAAAGAACTGGAACCGTGACCCGGCCAGAGTATTGCGGGTCGGCGCGGGTGTATATCTGGTGCACATGGTCATATCCGAACAGGTGGTCCCCGGTGGCGCCATGGTGGTCCTTTTCAAAGCTCCAGCCCTTGTCCAGCATGTCCGGGTGGACAACGGAAACGGTGATGTGATCGGTCAGCGCTTTTAGCTGACGGAAGATGAGTGTGCGATGCGCCCAAGGGCAGGCCAGCGAAACATAGAGATGGTAGCGTCCGCTTTCGGCGGCAAAGCCACCTTCGCCGGATGGTCCTGCCTGTCCATCTTTGGTGACCCAGTTCCGAAACTGCGCCTGCGAGCGTTTGAACGCACCACCGGATGACGCAGTGTCGTACCATTGGTCGTGCCAGACGCCATCAATCAAGAGGCCCATCGAAAACTCCTATGCGCTGTGAATACATACTGTTCGCTGTAACCTAGGCGGCGTAGACGCCTGCGCCCATGGCCGTCGGCGCGCAGCTTCCCTGCGCCAACGCACAGGTGGCGGGCCTGCGACGCGACGGGGAAATATCGGCGGTTTACTCAGGTGTATCTAAAGTGGTGCTGCGGCCAACGCGTGGAAATGACTCAAAAAGTTCACTTGATTTTATCCTTTGTGCGTTCACACTTGTAAGGAACAGGGCAAAATGCCCACCTGCTCTGGCAGTCAGTCGCGCGGCGGCCGATGTCGGAGTGGTATCAGATCGAGAGGTCACGGCCATGACGACATTTGTTCCCCAATCGGTACAGGACGCGCTGGATGCCGCGCGGCTGGATGGTATGAAAAACAAGAGCCGCCTGCGGGTGGCTGCCGGTGATCATGTCTTTCCCGTGCTGCGCATGTGGAAAGATGGATTTTCGGTAGAGGCGGCAGATGCCCCGCAGCTGCGCGGGCTGATCGACCTCTACGATGGAACCCGCCATCTTTCGCAGTGTCTGATCGTGGCTTCGGATGAAGAAGCGGGTGAAATGCGCTATGAGTTCAAGCGTGCGACGCCGGCGGCGGATCAGGCCCCACTGGATTTCTACCGCGCACCAGATGCGCCTGTTGCACTGATCGCACGGGACGATATGCGGCTGTAAGCATGGCTGGGCCTTGGCGCTGACCTGACAAACTAAATAAACCAGTGAAATAATTCGAAAGGGGACCACGACTACGTGATCCCCTTTTCTACTTTGCGTTTCTACTCGGCGTTTTGGTCTGACGTGGGCCGGGCCTTTGCCAACCGCAACGCTGCTATTGCAGGTCGGAGAACGCGTCGCGCAGCCGTTCGCAAGCCTCTTCCACCCGCGCGCGTTGCGTGCCGAGGTTGAAGCGCAGGAAAGTGTCGCCACCAGTGCCAAAACTCGGACCGTGATTGGCGGCAATCTTGGCGCTCTGTTCTACCCGCGCCGTAAATTCCTCGCGGCTCATGCCGGTGCCAGAGAAATCGACCCAGGCGAGATAGGTCGCCTCCAGACGGGTGGAGCGTAGACCCGGAATCTCATTCACGGCAGCATCGAAGAGCTGGCGATTGCCATCAAGGTAGGGCACCAGCTCATCCACCCAGGCGGCGCCTTCGGGAGAATAGGCTGCTGCCGTTGCCCATTGGCCAGGGGAATTCGGCGAGAGGGCCAGCGCCAGCATCCGGCGAGAGAATTGCGCACGCAGATCGGGATCCGGAATGATGACCTGACCGGTGTGCATGCCTGCAAAGTTGAAGGTTTTGGACGGCGCGGTCAGCATGAGCAGGCGGTCAGTGATATCCGGCGCCGCGTTCTGCATCGGGATATGTGTGGCACCATCAAAGACCAGATCGTGATGAATTTCGTCCGACAGCAGGATCAGATCGTGCCGTTTGGCAAAATCCGCAACGCCGCGCAGCTCTTCCTCGGTCCAGACACGGCCAACCGGATTATGCGGCGAGCAGAGGATGACCATTTTCTCGGTGCCCGTCATCTGTGCGTCATAAGCCGCGAAATCCATCTCATACCGTCCGTCGTTGACGGTCAGCTCGCATTCCACAACCTCGCGCCCCGCATTGCGGATGACCTTGGCAAAGGCGTGATAGACCGGTGTGAAGAGCACGATCCCGTCGCCCGGTTGTGTGTAGGTGTCCAAGCACATGCCGACGCCGTTCACCAAGCCTGTGGTGGTGAAAATCGCCTCCGGATCGACCGACCATCCGTGGCGGTTCTGCATCCACCAGCATATCGCGGATTTGTAGGGGCGGTCGCAATTTACGTATCCATAGACGCCGTGGTCTGCCATCTCGCGCATCTTGTCGGTCACCACCGATGGAACTGCGAAATCCATATCCGCAACCCACATCGACAGGCCCTCGTCGCGCGGCACATTGTAGAGATCCTCCATCATGTCCCACTTGATGCAATGTGTGTTCCGGCGGTCAATGATCTTGTCAAAATCCATGTCTGAACTCCCGTTGTTCCCGGGCGAAGCTAACGGCAATCCAGCCACGCGCAAGGGGGGCGTTGCAGGGCGGGCGTCAATGGCCTAAATCAGCGGCATGAAACGTCCGATCCTGATCCACCCTGATCCCCGCCTCAAGAAGGTTTGTGCAGCCGTACCGGATATGTCCGATGCGTTGCGTAGGCTGGCCGATGACATGTTGGAAACCATGTACGCTGCGCCGGGTATTGGGCTTGCTGCGCCGCAGATCGGGGTGCTGGATCGGCTGATCGTGCTCGATTGCGTCAAGGAAGAGGACGGTCCGGCGCGCCCGCTGGTCATGTTCAACCCCGAAGTCGTGGCGTCTTCGGACGAGGCGAACGTCTATGAGGAAGGGTGCCTGTCGATTCCCGACCAATATGCCGAGGTGACCCGCCCCAAGGTGGTTGAGGTCGAATGGATGGATCGCGATGGCAATGCTCAGCGGGAGACATTCGACGGGCTTTGGGCCACCTGTGTCCAGCATGAGATCGACCATCTGAATGGCAAGCTGTTCATTGACTACCTGAAACCGCTGAAGCGGCAGATGATCACCCGGAAGATGCAGAAACTGAAACGTGAGCGTGGCCGCGGCTGACAGCGCAGCGGCCCGTTATGAGGCTGAGCGTGGGTCAAAATTTGGTGCGTGTTCTCGGGAAAGGTGAACGAAATGGCAGTTCTCCCTATCAGGGCTTGGCCCGATCCGGTGCTGAGCGCCCCGGCAGCCCCAGTCGCCGCACCGCGAGACGTCGAAACGCTTGCCCGCGATATGCTCGATACCATGTATGCCGCACCGGGGCGTGGGCTGGCTGCGCCACAGGTTGGCGTATTGGCACGGCTGTTCGTGATGGACACCACCTGGAAAGAAGGTGCGCGCGACCCGCTTGTCTGCATCAACCCGGACATTGTCGCGCTGTCGGAGGAGATGGCCACAATGTCTGAGGGCTGTTTGTCGATCAAAGGTGTCAGCCTTGATGTCACGCGCCCGGCCTGGGTCGATCTGGCCTGGACTGATTTGCAAGGGGTCCGCCATCAACGCCGGTTTGAGGGATTCGCCGCCGCCTGCGTGCAACATGAATATGATCACCTTGAGGGGCGCGTGACCTTCGACAGGGTGTCCCCCACGGCACGTGCTGCTGCTGTCGCCACCTATGAAACTTATCTGGAGACAACCCGATGACTGTGCGCCCTTGCCTGCCTTGGCCTGACAAACATCTGCGCAGCCGCGCCGAGGAGGTCAGCGAAATCACCGATGAAACGCTCGCCCTCTGGCAGGACATGATCGACACAATGGAGGCGATGCCCGGCGTCGGTCTGGCCGCCAATCAGATCGGTGTGTTGCAGCGGCTTGCGGTGGTGGATGGGTCCAGCGAGCGCGGGCGGGCAGTCCGTCTGGCCAATCCTGAAATCCTGCATGCCTCGGTCGCGCTGCGTGAGCATGAGGAAGCCAGTCCGAACCTGCCCGGCGTCGCGGCCAAGATCAAACGCCCCCGTGCGGTCACTGTGCGCTACATGGATGAAACCGGTGCCACGGTTGAGCGGGATTTCGTTGGGATTGAAGCCACCAGCGTGCAACACCAGATCGATCACCTGAACGGCAAGATGTATTTCGACAAGCTGTCGAAGGTGAAGCGCGATATGTTGATCCGCAAGGCGAAGAAGCTGAGCGGCTGAAAATCAATCGGGGTTTCCCCAAGTTAGAGCCTGTTTCGGGCGGGCAAATTCAGAGTGAAGGGGCGACATATGCGTATTGTTTTTATGGGGACACCAGATTTCTCTGTCCCGGTGCTCAATGCGCTGGTTGAGGCGGGCCATGAGATTGCTGCCGTTTATTGTCAGCCACCTCGCCCGGCAGGGCGCGGCAAGAAGGATCGGCCCACACCGGTTCACGCCCGGGCGGAGGCGCTGGGGCTTGAGGTCCGTCACCCGGTCAGCCTGAAGGAGGCGCAGCAGCAGGCCGAGTTTGCAGCGCTAAACGCCGATGTGGCGGTTGTGGTTGCCTATGGTTTGATCCTGCCGCAGGCCGTGCTGGACGCGCCACGTCAAGGGTGCCTCAACATCCATGCAAGCCTTTTGCCGCGCTGGCGTGGGGCGGCGCCGATCCACCGTGCGATCATGGCGGGGGATGCGCAGACCGGGGTTTGTATCATGCAGATGGAGGCCGGGTTGGACACCGGGCCAGTTCTGATGCGCGAGGCGACAGATATCGGCGCAGAGGAAACCACGGCTGAGTTACATGACCGCCTGTCCGAAATGGGTGCGAACCTGATCGTGCGGGCGTTGACACAATTGCCGGGGCTAACACCAGAGGTGCAGCCGGACGATGGTGTGACCTACGCCCACAAGATCGACAAGGCGGAGGCCCGGGTGGATTGGACCCGCCCGGCGAGCGAGGTTGATCAGCAGATCCGCGGGCTATCCCCATTTCCCGGTGCCTGGTGCGAGATTGACGGCCAGCGCGTGAAACTTCTGGCGTCACGTGTTGTCGATGGTGCCGGGGCGGCGGGCAAAGTTCTGGATGACACCTTGCGGGTCGCCTGCGGTGAGGGCGCGGTTGAGCTGCTGAAGTTGCAGCGCGCGGGCAAGGGTGCACAGGCGCGAGAGATCTTTTTGCGCGGCTTTTCTGTCACTGCTGGCACACAGCTTTAAGGGGGGGCAGGTGATGTTTCTAGCTCTTTTCGGCAGCGTGGTGATTGCTGGGATTGTTGGCTACCTTGCGGAGAAAACTGGCTTCACCCAGAACGGCTATCTGTCTTCCATCATCATCTGTGTCAGCGGCGCGTTCCTGTTTCATTTTGCGGTTATCATGTTCGGAATAGGATTTCGGGCGCCGGGATGGAACGCAATCGCTGCCTCAATCGGTGCGCTGATCATAGTGCCGTTTCATTGGCGCCGCTAAGGGGCTGAGAGGCGGGATCAGCTACGTGGCGGGCGCGAGCGATAGACCGGCAGATGCCAACCAAAGGTGATGGAACCTGCCCGCAGAACCCAACACACCACTGCACAGGCCACCAAGGCCCAGCGGGTCGGCAGGCCAAAGGCGATGCTGATCACGGCGGTGATCGCGCCAGCCATCGCGCAGGAAATATAAAGCTCCCCCTGCTTCAAAACCAGCGGCACCTCATTGCAGACCACATCCCGCATGAGCCCACCCAGCGTGCCGGTTGCCATGCCCATCAGCACCACGATCACGGGCGGCTGTTCTGTCAGAATGGCCGCGCCGGTACCGGCAGACACCGCCACTGCCAGAGCAAAACTGTCAAGCCAGACAACCCAGCGCAACCGGCTCTCCACCAGATGGGCGGTAAAAAATACCAGCACCGCAGCAGCGGCCGCCAGCAGGATGTTGGTGGAATCCCCGATCCAGAACACCGGATGCCGATCCAGCAGGAGATCCCGCACCGTGCCCCCGCCGACAGCGGTCAGACAGGCCACGAAGGCAAAGCCAACGATATCCAGCTGCGCCCGACTGGCCACCAGCGCGCCAGAGGCGGCGAAGACCAGAACGGAGGCGTAGTCCAGAAGGGTGAGGATGGTCATGCTTTGGCTTTGCCGGGTTTGAAGGGGGCCATGCCTGCGCGCGCCAGCTCATCAGCGCGTTCGTTCTCGGGGTGGCCTGCGTGGCCCTTGACCCATTCCCACGTGACATCATGCCGACGCTGAGCCTCGTCAAGTCGCTGCCACAGCTCGACGTTTTTCACCGGTTTCTTGGAGGCGGTTTTCCAACCGTTGCGCTTCCAGCCGTGAATCCACCCGGTAACACCGTTCTTCACATATGCGGAATCGGTGACAACCGTCAGCGTCGACGGTCGCGCCAGGCTTTCAAGCGCGTTGATTGCCGCCAGCAGTTCCATCCGGTTATTGGTGGTTTCGGCCTCGCCGCCGCTCAGCTCCTTTTCCTTGACGATGGTCTCGCCATCCATTGCCCGCAGCAACACACCCCATCCGCCGGGGCCGGGGTTGCCGGAGCACGCACCATCGGTGTAGGCGAACAGCTCAGCCATGACAGGCCACCGAAATCCAGCGTGCCATTGCCCCGTCCAATCCGGCGCTTTCGCCTGTGGTGCTGTTGGTGGGTGTGAAGCCGGCTGAGCGCAGCAGATCCTTCAATTCGTCGTCCTCATAATAGGTGTAGAGCCGCCCAATGGCGTCCCGGGCCTCGCCCTTACCGAGCTTCAGCGCAATGTAAAAGGGGCCACCGGATCGCAATGTCCGCCGGATGGCGCGCAGATGGCGGGGAAAGTCGGCGCGCGGGGCATGCAGCAGGCTGAAATTGGCCCAGACACCATCGTAGATGTCGATGCCGGAGAGGTCATCAAAGCTGGCGAGCTGGGTCTGAACTCCGGGGAGCTGATCCGCCAGCGCGATCATTTCAGCCGAAGCATCCATCGCCAGGGGCCGCAGGCCGGCGGATGCCATAACTGCGCTGGACGTGCCCGGACCGCAGCCCAGATCCAACACCTGACCACCGGGCAGACAAGCGGCGATGAACTCCCCAAGACGTGGATCCTGCCGCAAGTGGATCTCGTTGCGGTCTGCATACTCCGCAGCCTTGCTGTTGTAGATTTCCAGTGTCGTGCGGTCCGGTTCGCTCATAGGTACACGCCTACGGCCAGGCTGGCGATCACGATAGATGTGAGCAGCAGTCGCAGTTGCATCCACCATGATGGCGTCAGACGCCAGACGGAAAAAGCATAATCCAGCAGCAACAGCCCGGCGAAGCCGTAGATCAGATTGATGCCCGCACTGGTTGGACCACCGCCTGTCATAAAGAATGCCCAGAGTGCGGGCAGCACCGACAGCGCATAGCCCGTTGTCGCCCGCATTCCAGATGTCTTGGTCGCAAATCCCCACAGCACACCGGACATGAAGCTGAGGATTACGGAGCCGTAGAACAGCTGCACATAGGGGCCGACAAACCGCGGGCCAAGATGACTGGCCCCCCAGGCCTGTAGGGACGGGGACTGCGTCGTCAGCGCCCCCCAAACAAAAGGTATCACCCCGGCGAGACCCAGGATCAGTGGTGCGGGCGGGATCCGACTCATGCGCGCTCCATCGCAAGCCTTGCTGCCAAAGCGGCAAACAGACCGGCAAAGCTGCGGTTGAACCATTTCACCACGATGTCGGATCCCAGGATCAGGTTGCGGGCTTGGGCTGCGAACAGGCCATAGAGAACAAAAACCGCAAAGGTCATCGCCATGAAGATAAGTCCAAGGATCACCATTTCCTGCGTTGCGGTCTCAGGCGTGCCCGAGAGGAAGGGGGGAAGAAGAGCCAGAAAAAACACCGAGAGCTTCGGGTTGAGAATGTTGATCATTGCCCCGCGCTTGGCAATTTTCACGCCCCGGTCTCGCGCTGTGGGCGCATTGGACAGCGACAGGGCACCATCCGCCTTCAGCATCTGCCACGCGAGATAGAGAAGATAGAGAACGCCAGCAATCTTCACGGCTTGGAACAACAGTGCCGATGTGTGCAGAACCGCAGCCAAACCTAATGTGGCGGCCGCAAGATGGGGCAGGATGCCAAAGGTGCAGCCAATTGCGGCCCAGATTGCGGCGCGCCGTCCCTGACCAAGGCCAAGCGCCAGCGTGTAGAGCACCCCTGTTCCAGGTGCGAGGACAACGACAAATGCGGTGATCAGAAATTGCAGTGAAATCAATCGACCAACTCCTTGGGCAGACAATATAGCTCTGGCCAAGGGTAATCGGCTATTGATCAGTTGCAAGGCAAAGAAACCCTGCAGACATGTAAAGCGGCTGCAGGGGCAAGTTGCGATTGCGTCAGGCGGGTTCGCGCAGAACCCGGGGAACCTTGAACTCGACCCGCTCAATTGCGGTTTCGACCAACTCAACGGTGACCTCGAACCGCTCTTTGAAGGCGTCGATCACCTCATTCACCAGCAATTCAGGGGCTGAGGCTCCGGCAGTGATGGCCACCGAGGAAATCCCTTCAAGTGCGCGCCAGTCGATGTTTTCGGCGCGCTGCACCAGCTGTGCATATTGGCAGCCAGCCTTTGCGCCGACTTCGACAAGACGGCGGGAGTTCGACGAATTCGGCGCGCCGACCACCAGCAGGGCATCTGCCTTGGGGGCGACTTCCTTGACCGCTTCCTGACGGTTGGTGGTGGCGTAGCAGATATCTTCCTTGTGCGGCCCGACGATATTGGGGAAGCGTGCCTGCAGCGCTGCGACAATATCCTTGGTGTCATCCACTGACAGGGTCGTCTGGGTGACATAGGCCAGATTGTCGGGGTCACGTACCGCCACGGTGGCCACATCATCCGGCGTTTCAACCAACAGCACTTCTCCATCGGGCAGCTGCCCCATAGTGCCGATAGTCTCCGGATGGCCCTTGTGACCAATCATGATCATCTGGAGGCCGTTTTCAGCATGACGCTGGGCCTCTATGTGGACCTTTGAAACCAGCGGGCATGTCGCATCGACATAGATCATCTGGCGCCGATCAGCTTCTGCTGGGATAGACTTCGGCACACCATGGGCGGAGAAGATCACCGGACGGTCATCGGGGCATTCGTCCAGTTCCTCGACAAAAACGGCGCCCTTATCCCGCAGCCCATCGACCACATATTTGTTGTGGACGATCTCATGGCGCACATAGACCGGCGCCCCCCATTTCTCGAGCGCCATTTCAACGATTTTGATGGCCCGGTCGACACCGGCACAGAAACCGCGTGGTGCGGCTAGATATAGCGTCAGGGGTGGCTTGGTCATCGCGGTCTCCTTACGGCTCAGAGCTAGGACTTTCTGTCGGCAAGGTCCAGTGCTGCACAACGGACTTGTGCTGCTGATGCGTCAAATGGCGCGCGCTGCGCAAACGAAAGCCCGCAGCCAGTGGGGAGCACTGCTGCGGGCTATGTCTGCCATGTCCGAAGCGCGTCGTCGGCACCAGATTGATATCAGCCGCTTGCGGCCGACACCGAACGCGGATCGCTTTGTTCGCGGGGGGGGCGACCAATCACGTCCTTCAACTCTTCCAATTCGATGAAATTGTCGGCCTGGCGGCGCAACTCGTCCGAGATCATCGGTGGCTGGCTGCGAATGGTAGAGACCACGGATACCCGTACGCCCTGCCGCTGCAAACTGGCGATCAGAGGGCGAAAATCGCCATCACCGGAAAACAGCACGATATGATCGACGCGCGGCGCCAGTTCCATGGCATCGACCGTCAGTTCGATATCCATATTCCCCTTCACCTTTCGGCGGCCCATGCTGTCGGTGTATTCCTTGGCCGGTTTGGTCACCATGGTGAAGCCGTTGTAATGCAGCCAGTCCACCAAAGGCCGGATGGGAGAGTACTCATCATTTTCCAGCAGGGCTGTGTAGTAAAAGGCGCGCAGAAGTTTGCCCCGGCGCATAAATTCCTGCCTGAGCAACTTGTAATCGATGTCAAACCCCAGCGCCTTTGCGGCGGCATAAAGGTTCGAGCCATCGATGAACAGCGCAAGCCGTTCGTCCTTGTAAAACATCAAATATGTCCTTCCGGTAGGTCCGTCCCAGCAGTGAGGTTCCGTGAGTGAATGCTGAAATACGCTAAAACGGGTGGACTTAATGTAGGTTATTTGACATTTGCCGCAAGTGTGTCGGGATTAAGAAACGAGGGCAAAAATGACCGAAATCCGGTCAGAGGCGCTTATTGCCATGGGGGGGAACCTGCCTATCGGCGAGCAGTCGGTGGTCCATACCCTCATAGGGGCTGTTGAGCAGTTGTCCGAATCAGACATCCGGCTGACGGCGGTGTCGCGGTTCTATCGTACGCCTTGTTTTCCGGCCGGGTCCGACCCTGACTATGTGAACGCGGCGATTGCCATACGCACTAATCTGTCGCCGCGTGCCTTACTGGATCTGTTGCATCAGGTTGAGGCAGACTTTGCCCGCCGCCGTGTGCAGCGCTGGGGGATGCGGACGCTTGATCTGGACCTGATCGCCTATGATGATCTGATCTGTCCCGATGTGGCCACCTTCGAACGTTGGAAAGATCTGCCGCTTGATCAGCAAATGCAGGAGGCGCCGGGTCAGATGCTGATACCGCACCCACGGCTTCAGGATCGCGGCTTTGTTCTCGTCCCGTTGCGGGATATCGCACCGGATTGGCGGCACCCGATTCTCGGTCAGACGGTCCGTGAGCTCTGCGCTGCGCTGCCAATGTCGGATTTGAGTGAGATTTCCCCGGTCTGAGCCGCCAATGCGCCCCATTCGGCGCTTGTCAAGAGAAAGCTTTGGTTTTAGAAGTCACCCTTCTGGACTTATTTTGATTTGGAGAGTCGCCTATGGCCCGCGTGACGGTTGAAGACTGCGTAGACAAGGTTCCCAACCGCTTTGAGCTGGTGATGCTCGCCGCGCACCGCGCGCGTGAGATTTCGGCTGGCGCCGCGCTGACGGTTGAACGGGACAACGACAAAAACCCTGTCGTATCCCTGCGTGAAATCGCTGACGAAACCCAGAGCGCCGACTCTCTGCGCGAGCGTCTGATCGAAAGCAATCAGACCCAGATCGAAGTGGATGAGCCGGAAGATGATTCCATGGCCCTGCTGATGGGTGCGGAGAATGACAAACCCGCCACCGATGACATGTCGGAAGAGAAACTGCTGCGTGCGCTGATGGAGGCGCAAGGGCAGGGCTGAGACGTCGCAAGACATAGTGAGCTGAGGCTGCGGACCGGAAATGATTTCACCAGAAGACCTGATTGCTCTGGTCCGCAACTACAATCCCCGGACCAATGCGGACAGGATCGCCGATGCATATGCGTTCGGTGAGCAGATGCACGATGGGCAGTTTCGCCATTCGGGCGAACCCTATTTCACCCATCCCGTAGCAGTCGCGGCCATCCTGACCGAACAGCGGCTGGATGATGCCACCATCATCACCGCCCTGCTGCACGACACCATCGAAGATACCAAAGCCTCCTACGACGAAATCTCCACGCGGTTCGGGGATGAGGTGGCAATGCTGGTTGATGGTGTGACCAAGCTGACAAACCTGCAGCTGTCCAGCCGCGAGACCAAACAGGCCGAGAACTTCCGTAAGCTGTTTATGGCGATGTCGAAAGACCTGCGGGTCATTCTCGTCAAGCTCGCGGACCGTCTGCATAATATGCGGACCATCAAGGCGATGCGCCCGGACAAACAGGCCCAAAAGGCGCGCGAGACCATGGACATCTATGCGCCGCTGGCTGGCCGCATGGGGATGCAATGGATGCGCGAGGAGCTGGAAGATCTGGCCTTTCGTGTGCTCAATCCTGAAGGGCGCCAATCGATTATCCGCCGCTTCGTCACGTTGCAGCGCGAAACAGGTGACGTGATCCACCGCATCACCGGCGACATGCGGGCGGAGCTTGAAAAGACCGGGATTGAAGCCGAAGTATTTGGCCGCGCGAAGAAACCCTATTCCATCTGGCGTAAGATGCAGGAAAAAGATCAGGGCTTTTCGCGGCTCTCTGATATCTACGGGTTCCGCATCATCACGGCGAGCGAGGAAGACTGCTACCGCGCGCTGGGAGCCATCCATCAGCGCTGGCGGGCGGTCCCCGGCCGTTTCAAAGACTATATCAGCCAGCCAAAATCCAACGGGTATCGGTCAATCCACGCGACCGTTTCCGGGCGTGATGGCAAGCGGGTCGAGGTGCAGATCCGCACCCGCCAGATGCATGATGTGGCCGAAACCGGTGTAGCGGCACATTGGTCCTATCGCGATGGTGTGCGGTCCGAGAATCCCTTTGCCGTTGATCCCGCAAAATGGATTGCGTCCCTCACGGAACAGTTCGACGCGGAGGAGGATCACGATGAGTTCCTCGAAGCGGTCAAGCTGGAGATGTATTCGGATCAGGTGTTCTGCTTCACACCCAAGGGGGATGTGATCAAACTGCCCAAAGGGGCGACGCCGATTGATTATGCCTATGCAATCCACACCCGCATCGGGCATGCCTGCGTGGGGGCCAAGGTGGATGCAATCCGCGTGCCGCTCTGGACCCGTTTGCGCAATGGCCAGTCGGTTGAGATCATCACTGCTGAGGGGCAGACCCCGCAGGTGAGTTGGCTGGACATTGCGACCACCGGCAAGGCGCGTACCGCGATCCGCCGCGCCCTGCGTGAAGCGGACCGGGCCAGGTTTGTGAAACTGGGCCATGAGCTGGCGCGCTCCGCCTTTGAACATGTCGGCCGCAAGGCCACGGATAAGGCGCTGGAAACAGCGGCGCGCGCTCTCCGTGTCAGTACGGTGGATGAGTTGCTGGCCCGTCTCGGGGCAGCCGTTCTCACGGCTCATGATGTGGTTCAGGCCGTTTACCCGGAGCTGGCCGCAGACGACAGTGATGAAGTGCCTCCTCGCCGGGCAGTGATTGGTCTTGAGCCGGGGCAGAGCTTTGAGCGTGCGCCCTGTTGCCAGCCCTTGCCGGGCGAGCGGATCATTGGGATCACCTACCGGGGGCGTGGCGTTGTGGTGCATGCCGCAGATTGTGACGCGTTGGGAGAGGTGGAGGACCAGCCCGAACGCTGGGTCGACCTGCATTGGCATAGCGGAACCCACCCGGCGGTCTATGGTGTGACGCTGGAGCTGACCATCGGCAATGACGCCGGTGTGCTGGGACGCATTTGCACATTGATCGGTGAGAAAAAGGCCAATATCTCAGACCTTGAATTTGTCGATCGGAAACCAGACTTTTACCGGCTGATGATTAATGTCGAACTGCGGGATGTGGAGCAGCTGCATTCGCTGATGTTGATGCTGGAAGCCGAGAGCGATGTCGCTGCCGTTGCTCGGTTCCGCGATTTGCCGGAAAGCCGCCCAAAGCTCGGGTAGCCGTTCAGTAGGATTTGGGAAGGACGCGTATCTTTGGTATTCAGGCGCCGTGATAGACGTCCGCCTCTGCGCGCGGTTGCCGATTTTTTGTGGCCACGTGGCGGCTGGGGGCGCGCATTTCACTACGTGAAGCACCGTGTCCGCCGCCTGCCCGATTCGCCGGAGCGGATCGCCCGCGGCGTTTGGGCTGGCGTCTTCACCACATTTACCCCGTTCTACGGCATGCACTTCGTTGTGGCTGCAATCATCGCACGGCTGATGAACGGCAATATCCTGGCGGCGCTCAGCGGAACATTCTTTGGCAATCCGTTGACATATGTGCCGATTGGCGTTGCCTCGCTGCAGACCGGACATTGGATTCTGGGAACCGAATTCGATGCCGACGTGGACAAGTCTCTGGTCGGGAAATTCCTGGCGGCGGGTGATGATCTGTTTGACAATCTGATTGCGCTGGTCACCGATCGCCCGGCGGATTGGCAGGGCCTGACCCTGTTCTACCACGAGGTGTTTTACCCCTATCTTGTCGGTGGCGTTATTCCGGGTATCATTACGGCAACGGTTTGCTATGTGCTCAGCGTGCCGGTGATCCGGGCCTATCAGCAGCGCCGCCGTGCCAAGATCAAGGCGAAGTTCGATATTATCAAGAAACGCGCCTCTCTGGACGCTGAAAGCGACAGTGGCAGCTGAGCCGTCACGCCAAGGCACAATTTGGTGGTTTCCGGGCTTGCCCTTGCCTCCGCAGCGCCTAGTCTCAGGCGAAAGGCACTCTAGTAGGAAATTGAACCCATGGCACAGACGTCCTTGCAAACTGCCGGGCTGCGGCTTGGTGTGAATATCGACCACGTGGCCACCGTGCGCAACGCGCGCGGCGGCTTGGCGCCGGATCCGGTACGGGCGGCCAAACTGGCCGAGGAGGCCGGCGCTGACGGGATCACGGCGCATCTGCGAGAGGATCGTCGCCACATCACCGATGCCGATATCGACGGGCTGATGGACGCCCTGAGCGTGCCATTGAACTTTGAAATGGCGGCAACGGAAGAGATGCAGAAAATCGCTCTGCGACATAAACCCCATGCGGTATGCATCGTGCCGGAAAAACGCGAAGAGCGCACCACCGAGGGGGGGCTGGAAGTGGCCCGCGAGGAGAATAAGCTGGCCCATTATATTGCGCCGCTACGGGAGGCCGGGTGCCGGGTGTCAATCTTCATCGCTGCGGATCAGCGCCAGATTGAGGCCGCCCACCGCATCGGGGCCGAGGTCATTGAGCTGCACACCGGGGCCTATTGCGATGCCCACGCGGAGGGCGATTTTGCCAAACGCGACGCCGAGTTGGCCGCCCTGCGCGAGATGTCGAGCTTTGCGCATTCACTGGGGCTGGAGGTCCACGCCGGACACGGCCTGACATATGATTGTGTACAGCCTATCGCCGCTTTCCCCGAGGTGCGTGAATTGAACATCGGTCATTTCCTTATTGGCGAGTCGATCTTCAGAGGGTTGACCCCAGCCATTGCCGAAATGCGCCGCCTGATGGACGAGGCGCGAGGTTAGCACCTCCTCAGGCCACCATGGCCCTTGCCAGTGTCAGTCAGATCGCCTTTGATCGGGGCATGATCTTGGGTGTAGGCACTGACCTGGCAAATATTGAGCGTATTCAGCGCACTTTGGACCGGTTTGGCGACCGGTTCAAAAACCGTGTTTTCACAAATACCGAACAGCGCAAGGCCGAGCGGCGGATGGATGTTGCGGGCACCTATGCCAAACGCTGGGCTGCAAAGGAGGCCTGTTCCAAGGCGCTTGGTACTGGTCTGCGCATGGGGATCGCTTGGAAAGATATGGCGGTTTCCAACTTGCGCACAGGCCAGCCTGTTATGCATGTTACGGGCTGGGCCGCCGATCGGTTGGCCAGGATGACGCCGCCGGAGCACGAGGCCATCATTCATGTGACATTGACCGACGACCACCCCTGGGCGCAGGCCTTTGTGGTGATTGAGGCGCGTCCCATCGCTCGTGATCCGCTTGCGACGCCGGGCGATGCTTGACTTACCCGGATCGGCCCCGCATGTAGCGCCGGACCCATGTTTACAGTTAGACCGGAGAGCCTGATGACGGCCAAAGCAACAGTCGGAAGTTCGATCCTTGAGACGGTCAAGACCATCGTCTACGCCCTGCTGATTGCAGGTGTGTTCCGCACGCTGTTCTTTCAGCCGTTCTGGATTCCCTCCGGCTCAATGAAGGAAACGCTGCTGATCGGCGACTTTCTGTTCGTAAACAAGATGGCCTATGGCTATTCCTCCGCCTCCTGTCCGAGCCTGAAATTCCCCAGCGTCGGCATCGATATCGACAGCAGTGATATCTGTGGCTTCCTTGATGGGGATAACTCACGGATTTGGGCCGGTGATCCCGAACGCGGTGATGTTGTAGTCTTCCGCCACCCGGTCAACCAGAACGACTTCATCAAGCGGCTGATCGGTCTGCCGGGCGATAAGGTTCAGGTCAAAAACGGGGTGCTGCATATCAACGGCGCTGCTGTTGCGCTGCAGGACGCGGGCGAGTTCGAGGAGCTGATGGCGCCACAGGGGCCCGCCGGGTCCTACCCGCTGTGCGAGAATGCACCGGTGGGTGAAGGCGCGATGTGTAAAAAATCCCGCCAGATCGAAACTTTGCCAGGCGGCAGCCAGCATGTTGTGCTCAATATTGGCAATCAGGGGATGGATCACACCGGGGTCTATCAGGTCCCCGAAGGTCATTATTTCTTCATGGGGGACAACCGCGACAATTCCTCCGACAGCCGTTTGCCGCAATCGGCAGGGGGCGTCGGCTATGTGCCTTATGAAAACCTCATTGGTCGCGCGGATCGTATCATGTTTTCCTCGGCTGGCCGGTCGATGCTGTTCTTCTGGACCTGGCGCGGGGATCGCTTCTTTAAGGGGATCGAGTGAAACTCTCCAAGGATATGCGCGCGTTTGAGACGCGGATCGGCTATAGTTTCTCCCAGCCGGCACTTTTGGTGCGGGCGCTGACGCACGCCTCGGTGTCGTCTCCCAACCGTCAGGACAACCAGCGGCTGGAGTTTCTGGGCGACCGGGTGTTGGGGCTGGTGATGGCCACGGCGCTTCTGGACACCGATAAGGCCGCGACAGAGGGGCAGCTTGCCCCGCGGTTCAATGCGCTGGTGCGCAAGGAAACCTGCGCGGATGTGGCCCGTGATATCGATCTGGGGGCGGTGCTGAAATTGGGCCGCTCCGAGACCATGTCCGGTGGGCGGCGCAAACTGGCGCTTCTGGGCGACGCGATGGAGGCGGTGATTGCCGCCGTCTATAAGGATGGCGGGTTTGAGGCGGCACAGGAGTTGATCCTGCGGCTCTGGGGCAATCGGATCGGTCGGGTTGAGGCGGATGCCCGCGACCCCAAGACCACCTTGCAGGAATTTGCTCAGGCGCGGGGGGAACAGCCCCCGGCCTATGTGCTGGTGGAGCGGAAAGGCCCGGATCATCAGCCGGAATTTACAATTTCCGTGCAGTTGCAGGATGGCACCGAAGGCCGCGCAACTGCTGGATCGAAACGTCAGGCCGAACAGGCCGCTGCCAAATTACTGTTGGCACGATTGGAGCAAGAAAAATGACCACACGCGCCGGCTTTGTTGCCCTGATTGGTGAACCCAACGCAGGCAAATCCACGCTTCTCAACCGCATGGTTGGGGCCAAGGTGTCGATTGTGACCCATAAGGTGCAGACCACTCGCGCCCGCATCCGCGGCGTTGCGATGGAAGGCGAGAGCCAAATCGTGTTTGTCGATACGCCTGGCCTGTTCCAGCCGCGTCGTCGGCTTGACCGCGCGATGGTCGCAGCCGCCTGGGGCGGTGCTGCAGATGCCGATGTTGTCGTGCTGATGGTCGAGGCGCACAGGGGGATCACCGAAGGTGTCGAGCGTATTCTGGAAGGTCTTGAGAATATCGGCGAAGGGCGCAAGATTGCTCTTGCGATTAACAAGATCGACCGCGTTCAATCCGAAGTCCTGCTAGGGCTGACCAAGGAACTGAATGAGCGCTATGCCTTTGCGGATACCTTTATGATTTCCGCGGAAAAGGGGCATGGGGTCGAGCACTTGCGCGGCTGGCTGGCAGAGCAATTGCCGGAGGGGCCGTGGCTTTATCCTGAGGATCAGATTGCCGACCTGCCGATGCGGATGATCGCGGCTGAAATGACCCGTGAGAAACTGACCCTGCGGCTGCATCAGGAACTGCCCTACCAGCTGACCGTAGAAACCGAGAACTGGGAAGAGCGTAAGGATGGGTCCGCCAAAATCGATCAGCTGATTTACGTTATGCGTGACGGTCACAAGGGCATCGTGCTCGGCAAGCGCGGTGAAACCATCAAGGCCGTGAGCCAGGCAGCCCGCGCTGAGCTGGAAGAGTTTCTCGACCGTAAGGTACATCTCTTCCTGCAGGTGAAGGTGCGCCCGAACTGGCTGGAAGAGTCTGAACGTTATTCCGAGATGGGTCTCGATTTCAAAGACGGGAACTGATCCCATATGGCACGGCTGACGGCCAGTTTCTGGGTGCAGGCTTATCTCACCCGTTTGCGGTTGGCCGATATCCCCGCCTTTGTCACCGCGCATGGGGATGACACGGCGGGCGCCGTCTTGATCAAGCTGAACACGTTGGACCGCCGCGCGCAGGCCCTGCATCGCTCTTACGATCTGATGAGCGGGGCGCGAAGCTGGGTGACGCTGGCCGAAGGTGATGAGGCTGAGGTTGACGCCGCCATCGCCAAACAGCGCAGTTTTGATCCTGATCTCTGGGTGATCGAGGTCGAGGATCGCCATGGCCGTCACCTGCTGGATGAACCGGGGCTGGAGTGATCATGGAATGGCGCGACGAGGGCATATTGCTGACGATGCGCCGTCATGGAGAAAGCGCGGCCATTGTCGATGCATTCACTGCCGAACATGGACGTCATGCCGGGATCGTACGCGGCGGCGCAGGGCGCAGGATGGCCCCAGTGTTGCAGCCCGGTGCGCAGCTGGATCTGACCTGGCGTGCCCGGCTTGAAGACCACCTTGGCAGCTATCAGGCTGAATTGATCCGCAGCCGTGCCGCGACTGCCATGTCCAGCCGGTTGGCGCTTGCTGGATTGAACGCGGTGACTGCGTTGCTGGCCTTCTGCCTGCCGGAACGTGAAGCCCATCCAGAGCTTTACGCGCGCAGCACGCAGATCCTGGACCTTCTGGGCCGCGACGATATCTGGCCATTGGCCTATCTGCGTTGGGAGTTGGCTCTTCTGGAAGACATGGGGTTTGGCCTGGATTTCGAGCACTGCGCCGTCACCGGCAGCCGTCTCGATCTGGTCTATGTCTCCCCCAAAAGCGGGCGCGCCGTTTCACGCGCAGGGGCAGGCGAATGGGCTGATCGGATGTTGCCCTTACCGCCAGTGTTGATGGGGCGTGGTGGGGCGGAGAATAGTGAGATTGTGACAGCCCTCACGACGACGGGTTTCTTCCTGCAAAACCGACTGGCGCCATCGCTTGGCAACCATCCGCTGCCGGAGGCCCGCGGGCGGCTCATTGATGTTCTCAGTCGGCAGCCGTGAAAATCATCTCGCGTCCAGCTTGGTTCGACAGGATCATCACCGCGCCTTTGATCTCTACGATCTCCATCGCCTGCAAGGCAGCGAGGACATCGGTTTCTTCCTGCAAGGCGGCGCACACCATACGGGTCGTGGCGAGGTTTTCGACCTCAAACCAGGGATAGGGCGCGGTGAGTTGTCCGGTCACCCGGTTGCAGGGCAACTCACCGGTCAGCGCGCCGGGACGGGGGAAGCTCAGCGTTGTGACTGCTGAGACCGCGTCGCCGTCAACCTCCCGTAGCTGCCATGAGGTACTTTTGCCGCCATATGCCCGCAGTGTTTCATCACCAAGGCAGGCACTGAGGATACCGGCGCAGAGCATTGCAAGTGTCAGAAAATACGTCTGTTTCATGATGGCACGCTAACTTCTGATGGCGATACGTCAAGGTGAAGACAACGAAAAACCCGGCACAAGGGTGCCGGGTTGGTTGCAAATTGAAATCTGCCCGATGATCGGGCCGTGATCAGGCCAGCAGGCGGCGTGCGATCACCTGTGCCTGAATTTCTGCGGCACCCTCAAAGATATTGAGGATACGGGCATCACACAGAATCCGGCTGATTTTGTATTCCAGCGCAAAGCCATTGCCACCATGGATTTGCAAACCGTTGTCAGCCGCCGCCCAGGCGACGCGCGCACCCAGCAGTTTGGCCATACCAGCTTCGAGGTCGCAGCGGTGGCCGTTATCCTTTTCCCAAGCAGAGAAATAAGTCAGCTGACGCGCGATCATGATCTCCACCGCCATCATCGCCAGCTTAGAGGCCACACGCGGGAAGGCGATCAGCGGTTTGCCGAACTGCTTGCGATCCTGCGCATATTGCATCGCAATATCGAGGGCGGATTGGGCAACACCGATGGCACGGGCGGCGGTCTGGATCCGCGCAGACTCGAAGGTCTCCATTAATTGCTTGAAGCCCTTGCCCTCATCTCCACCGAGGAGGTTTTCACGCTTCACGTGAAACCCGTCAAAGCCCAACTCGTATTCCTTCATGCCGCGATAGCCCAGAACCTCAATTTCGCCACCGGTCATACCTTCGGTCGGGAACGGGTTTTCATCCGTGCCCGGTGTTTTTTCGGCCAGGAACATCGACAGGCCACGGTGATCGGTCGTGTTGGGGTCCGTCCGCGCCAGAAGCGTCATAACATGGGTGCGGGCGGCATGGGTGATCCAGGTCTTGTTGCCGGTGATCCGGTAGTCGCCATTGTCGTCCTGTACGGCACGGGTGCGCAGGGCGCCGAGATCGGAACCTGTGTTTGGTTCTGTGAACACAGCGGTTGGCAGGATTTCTGCGCTGGCAATCCTGGGCAGCCAACTGGCTTTCTGTTCCTCGGTGCCACCGGCTATGATCAGCTCAGCCGCGATTTCCGACCGGGTGCCAAGGCTGCCAACACCGATATAGCCACGCGACAGCTCCTCTGAGACCACGCACATCGAGGCCTTGGAGAGGCCAAACCCGCCGTATTCTTCGGGAATGGTCAGGCCAAAAACACCCATTTCGGCCAGATCTTCGATGATCTCCATCGGGATCAGCTCATCCTTCAGGTGCCAGTCGTGGGCGTTTGGCTCGACCTTTTCGAGCGCGTAGCGGCGGAACTGGTCCCGGATCATCTCCAGTTCTTCGTCAAGACCGGAGGCGCCAAACATCACGGAACCGGCCTGTTCCTGCATCAGCTCGACGAGCCGCAGGCGTGCGGCCTGAGTATTTCCGCTATCGCAGAGCGTCATCACAGCAGGCGCCATCAGCATCCGCTGGCTGTCCTGCGACAGGCCAAGATCCTGCAGACGCAGGATTTCACCCTGATTCATCTGAATGCCACCGTAGATCTGCCAGAGGTATTCGCCAAAACCGATCTGAAGCATCAACTGCTCCATCTCGCCAAACTTACCATCTGTCTGTAGCTGCGCGGCCCAACGATGCATCTGACGCAGGCTGTAAGCATAGGTCGCAAGCCAAGCGAGCCCATGGGCAGCCGTCTGATGCGCCTCTACCAACGCCCCGGAGACGCGCCCGTCCTCGCTGACCTGTTCGCGTACTGTCGCGCGCGCTGCCTCCAGCAGCTGGTCCACCGGCTCCAGCGCAGCAGCGGTCAGTGTCAGCACGTCAGAGATACGCGTCGGTTGCATTTGCGGGTCCTGTCCATCGTGGGCCATGAATCACATCCTTTTCAGCTGCGTATGTGGTAAATCATTTTGCAGCTGCAGCGCAACAAAAATACCCTGTGACATTATGTTTGGACCAAAAATTACGTAGCGATTTAGCGCACGCAGCGACGGAAACCTGTGCTAAGGGTCTGATCATGTCAGATAATTCATTTGTTATACTTTTCCTCCCGGCAGAGCTTGCCTCTTTAAACCTGCTAGCGGCCTTTGCGATTGCAGCGCTTGCCGGCGCCGTGAAGGGAATGGTCGGCTTCGCTATGCCGATGATCCTCGTGTCCGGCCTTAGCCTGTTCTTGCCGCCGGATATTGCTTTGGCGGGGCTGATCCTCCCCACTTTGGTGACCAATGGAATGCAGGCCCTGCGACAGGGCGCGCAGGCGGCCTGGCAGTCGATGAAACGGTTCAGGATCTTCCTGTTGGTTGGTCTCGTTTTTCTCTTGGCAAGCGCGCAACTTGTCCGGGTTTTGCCACAGGATGTTATGCTGATCCTGATTGGTGCCCCGATCACCATATTTGCCCTGCTACAACTGTTTGGGATCGCCATCCCTATCTCCCGCGCCACGCCGCGCGTTGAGGCGATAGTCGCGGCCTTCGCGGGGTTCATCGGTGGGTTCTCCGGGATTTGGGGGCCGCCGACAGTGGCCTATCTGACCGCCCTCGGCACTGAAAAACGTGAACAGATGCGGGTACAGGGTGTGATTTACGGGCTGGGCGCGGTGGCGCTGCTGATCGCGCATATCGGGTCAGGTGTGATGCGTGCAGATACAGCGCCGTTTTCGTTCCTGCTGATCCCGCCGGCTATTTTGGGCATGTGGATCGGTGGACGCTTGCAGGACCGGATCAATCAGGTCACCTTTCGACGTGCAACGCTGTTTGTACTGCTGGTCGCCGGGGCGAATTTGCTGCGGCGCGGACTGATGTATTAGGGCCTAACAAGCGTGTTAGGGTCGGTATGGGGCGAAAAACGCGCAGAAAGGGCCGCAGATGCCAAAGCGATTGACTGCGGAACAACTGGCCACCGCATCCATTGCGGTCGCACTTCTGGTGCTTGCAGCAAAGGTGCTGGCCTGGTGGTTGACCGGCTCAATTGCGCTGTTTTCCGATGCGATGGAGTCTCTGGTCAATATTGGTGGTGCAATCATTGCCTGGTTTGCGGTCCGCTACGCCAATCGCCCGGCTGATGCAGGCCATCCCTTTGGGCACCACAAGGCGGAGTATTTCTCGGCTGTTGTGGAGGGGATCATGATCATCGTGGCGGCGCTGTTGATCCTTCAGGAGGCGGTCAGCGCCTTGGTCGCGCCGACGCCTTTGGTTTGGAATACCGCCGGATTGTGGGTGAATGCAGCCGCGATGGTGATCAATCTTCTTTGGGCGCGGGTGCTGATCGCACGGGGGGCGGCCCTTAAATCTCCGGCATTGGCCGCGGGCGGCCGCCATCTGATGAGTGATGTCTGGACCTCCGCAGGAGTTCTGGTCGGGTTGGTTCTTGCGATGGGGACGGGCTGGCCTTTGCTGGATCCAATCCTGGCCCTGTTGGTCGCGGTCAATATTCTGCGCGAGGGCTATCTGGTTGTGGCCTCATCAGTTGGGGGGCTGATGGATCAGGCCGCACCCCAGAATGAACGGGACGAGATTGCCGCGATTATTCACAGAACCGCGCAAGGCGCGTTGCAGGTGCATGGGCTGAAAACCCGCAGAGCCGGGCGGGCGGTGTTTGTCGAATTTCATATGGTCGTCGCAGGAGACATGACCGTGCGGACATCTCATGCGATCTGTGATCGGATCGAAGAAGCGATCCGTGCCTCGCTGTCAACGGCGCAAGTCACGATCCACGTGGAACCGGAGCACAAGCTGGAAGACAGCGGGATTCAGCTGGGGCAGTGAGGTATGGTCTCTCCTGAGACAAAAAAGCCCCGATCCGAGGATCAGGGCTTTTCGTGTTTCGAAGCTGTGCAGCTCAGCTGATCGCAGCGGCTTTCACATCATCATCAATGTAGGGCAGGTACTGTTCGAAATTGTTAGAGAACATCTGAACCAGCTTCGCAGCCTGCGTGTCATAGGCGGCCTGATCGTCCCAGGTGCGGCGCGGATCCAGCAGGACTTCGGCCACACCGGGCACTGTGACGGGCACATCAAAGCCAAAGTTGCCATCCTTGCGGAACTCTGCCTCGGCGAGGGAGCCGTCCAGCGCGGCGGTCAGCAGGGCACGGGTGGCACGGATCGGCATGCGGGAGCCGATGCCATAGGCACCGCCGGTCCAACCGGTGTTGACCAGCCAGCAGGTCGCACCGTGCTCGGCAATCTTTTCACGCAGGAGGTTGCCGTACACTTCCGGGCGGCGCGGCATGAAGGGGGCACCAAAGCAGGTGGAGAAGGTCGGTTCCGGCTCGGTCACGCCGCGCTCGGTGCCTGCCACCTTAGAGGTGAAACCGGACAGGAAGTGATACATCGCCTGCGCCGGGGTCAGCCGCGCGATCGGAGGCAGCACCCCAAAGGCATCACATGTCAGCATGATGATGTTCTTGGGGTGGCCGCCGCGGGCGCTTTCTGAAGCATTGGAGATATAATGCAGCGGGTAGGCGCAGCGCATGTTCGCAGTCAGGCTGTCATCGTTGAAATCCAGCTCCTTGGTCTCTGGGTCGAACACCATGTTTTCAATCACGGTGCCGAATTTGGACGTCGTTGCGTAAATTTCCGGCTCTGCCTCGGCATTCAGATTGATGGTCTTGGCATAGCAGCCACCTTCAAAGTTGAAGGTGCCATTGTCAGCCCAGCCGTGTTCATCATCGCCGATCAGCACGCGGTCCGGGTCGGCAGACAGGGTGGTTTTACCAGTGCCCGACAGGCCGAAGAACACGGCGGTGTCGACCGGGTTGCCCTTGGCGTGGTTGGCGGAGCAGTGCATCGGCATGATGCCCTTCTCCGGCAGCAGGTAGTTTAGCAGCGAGAAGACGGATTTCTTGTTTTCGCCCGCATATTCGGTGCCGCCGATCAGGATCATCTTGCGATCAAAGTTCATTGCGATCACAGTCTCGCTGCGGCAGTTGTGGCGCTCCGGATTGGCCAGAAAGCTGGGGCAGTTGATGACAGTGAAATCCGCGATGAAGTCGTTCAGATCTTCGCGGTCAGGGCGGCGCAGCATGGTCCGAATGAACAGACCGTGCCAGGCCAGTTCGGTCACCATGCGGACGTTGATCGCATGGGCGGGATCCGCACCACCGACGAGGTCCTGAACATAGTATTCCTTGCCCTGCATATGGGCGAGCATATCCTCATAGAGCGCGTCAAAGCCCTCGGGGCTCATCTCGGCATTGTTTTCCCACCAAATGGTCTTGGCCACACTGTCGGTTTTAACGACATGTTTGTCCTTGGGAGAGCGGCCGGTGAACTTGCCGGTGGTGACCAGAAAGGCACCGCCATTGCCAAGCGTGCCTTCGTCGCGCTTCAGGGCCGCCTCGATCAGGGCTGGCTCCATGAGGTTATAATAGACGTTCCCCAGTCCTTCGATACCTTGATCTTCGAGGCGGAATTGCGGGTTAACCCGTCCAGATACCATGTGTTCTTTCTCCTGTGTCGACCATCAAAGGCCGCAAACAATAAAAGCCGCGCCCTGGGGCAGAAATCGGCACAACCGGCCGATGTGGCTGGTCTTAACATGAGGGTTTGCACGCTGAACAGAACGGTTTGACGCAGTTAGCGCCATCAAGGCGATGTTTAGCGCAACCATTTTTTTTAAAGACAATTTGCAGGGGTGGCTGCCGGAATCTTCAGCACCTGCTAAGGTATTTTTGTCTCAATTGAGGCGAAACTGTGTCCGAATTCTTCAATTGGCATTGATTCGCCGAGGCAGAACGGCGATGAACGTCTAAAAAACGCAAAAAGAGCAGATTAGGGGCCACTCAGATGTCTAAGATTGCTTTAGTCGATGATGATCGGAATATCCTGACTTCGGTCTCGATGACGCTGGAGGCTGAAGGCTTCGAGGTCGAGACCTATAACGACGGGCAGGCTGCGTTGGATGCGTTCAACAAAAAACTGCCGGATATGGCCGTTCTCGATATCAAGATGCCGCGCATGGACGGCATGGATCTGTTGCAGCGGCTGCGGCAGAAAACCCAGATGCCGGTGATCTTTCTCACCTCCAAGGATGATGAGATTGACGAGGTGCTGGGCCTGCGCATGGGCGCCGACGACTACGTCAAAAAACCGTTCTCGCAGAGGCTGTTGGTCGAGCGGATCCGTGCCCTGCTGCGCCGTCAGGAAGCAATCAGCGGTGATGCGGTCGCGACGACCACTGAAAACAAGGTGATGGAACGCGGCAACCTGCGGATGGATCCGCTGCGCCATTCGGTTAGCTGGAAGGGGCAGGATGTGTCACTGACCGTGACCGAATTCCTGCTGCTGCAAGCGCTGGCGCAACGCCCCGGATTTGTCAAAAGCCGCGATCAACTGATGGATGTCGCCTACGATGATCAGGTCTATGTCGACGACCGGACCATCGACAGCCACATCAAGCGCCTGCGCAAGAAGATGCGCAGCGCTGACTCCGAATTCTCGGCGATTGAGACGCTTTACGGTATCGGGTACCGTTATAATGAAGAGTAACCCCCGTCTGGGGGCAGGCGGAGTAAAACGCCGATGCGCGATTCCGGCATAAGCCGTTCACAGCGGGATAATGATGTTGTTCTGGGCGACGACTGGGTCGCACCGGACCAAAACGTCACGCGTGAACTGCAGGACAAGCGCGCGCGCCGTGGTGTGCTGTCGCTGCGGGGCTCTCCGCTGACGCGCAAGATCATCACGCTGAACCTCATCGCGCTGATCATTCTGGTCTCGGGTATTCTTTATCTCAATTCCTCACGCCAGAGCCTGGTATTGCAGCGCGCCGGTGCCCTTGCGGCAGAGGCGATGCTGATCTCAGATGTATTTGAGGCGCAGTTGCCAGAGGTCGGGACGGTCAGCCTGGCTGTTGGCGATGGCATTGATCCGGTGACGACTTTGCAGAATATCAGCCTGCGAGCCGGGGCTGAGGTCTTTGTTTTTGATACCGCCGGTACGCTGATCGCGCAGACCAAAGGGGTTGAACAAGGCGGCGCGCTGGATCTGCTGACGGATGACAACCCGTCAGCCACGCTAATCAGCGATGGGCTCGCCGCACTCTGGTCGGCGGCAGGCGGTTTGCTCAAATCGGATACGCCGGAGCCTGCGGCTCAGCCGTTGGAAGACCAGCTGCGCGGGATGGTGCAGCAGGCCCTGGCTGGCGGAACCGAGGTGAAGGCCGTTGTCGACACCAGCGGTGGTACGGTATTCTCCGCAGCCACGCCGATCCTCTTTCAGGGGCAGGCCATCGGTGTTGTGACACTTGCGTCGCCTACGGGGGAGATCGACGCCCTGGTGCGTGGTGAACAAGAACGCGTCTTGCAGATGTTTGTTGTGGCCCTGGTGGTCTCTATCGGTTTGAGCTTGGTCCTCGCCTCCACCATCGCGAACCCGCTCGCGGATCTGGCCGAAGCGGCTGAGCTGGGCCGGGATGGGGATTCCCGAAAATCCAAACCGGGGCGTATCCGTATACCCGATTTGAGTGCGCGTCCCGATGAAATCGGCCGCCTCAGTCGGGCGCTACGCGGCATGGTGAAAGCACTCTACAACCGCATCGACAGCAATGAGCAGTTTGCGGCGGACGTCGCGCATGAGATCAAGAACCCGCTGGCGAGCCTGCAATCTGCCGTGGGAACGCTGCGGATGATCAAACGCGAAGACCAGCGTGAGAAGCTGTTGGACGTCATCGAACATGATGTGCGGCGTCTGGACAGGCTGGTCAGCGATATTTCCAACGCGTCGCGGCTGGATGCGGAATTGGTCAAAGAAGATGAAGAGAGTTTTGACCTGCTGCATATGCTCGGCAACCTGAACCAATTCCTCGGCGAGGACGCCCGCGGGAAGGGCATTGATTACATCACCGATTTGCCGAAAACCCCGATCACAATCCAGGGGCTGGAGGCACGACTGGCCCAGGTTTTTGTCAACCTGATTACAAATGCGATTTCGTTTTGCGAGGATGGCGATGCGATCCGGGTCTGGGCGCGCCGCCGCGACAATCGCGTTTTGGTCGTGGTGGAGGACACCGGTCCCGGCATCCCCGATCAGGCCCTGAGCAAAGTGTTCAAGCGTTTCTATTCGCAGCGCCCTGTTGAGCATTTCGGCAATAACTCCGGCCTCGGCCTGGCGATTTCCAAACAGATTGTCGAAGCACACGGTGGTGTGATCTGGGCCGAAAACATTCGCCCAACCGAAGCCGACATCACCTCGGAGCCTTTGGGGGCGCGGTTCGTCGTCGGCCTGCCGGTCTGAGTGATGATCGCAGCCCCAACCTGCCGATTGCACGCCAGCTGCGTCGACGTCACAGGGCATGGGGTGCTGATAACCGGCCGATCCGGCAGTGGAAAATCGACATTGGCCTTGCAGTTGATGGCCCTTGGTGCAGCGCTTGTCTCCGATGATCAGGTGATCGTGACTGCACATGATCAGGGGTTGGAAGCCACAGCCCCTGATGCCTTGCATGGCATGATCGAGGCACGCGGCATGGGCCTGCTGCGGGCCAGCGCCTGTTCGCGATCCCGACTGACAGCGGTGGTCGATCTGGAGCAGCTTGAAACAGATCGCCTGCCACCCCAGCTGGAAACCATGATCTTGAACCAACCAATCCGCCTGTTGCGCCGCGTCGATGGTCCGCAGTTCGCGCCTGCCCTGATACAGTTGCTCAAATACGGAAGCGTTAATCCCGATGCGTGACCCGGATATTGCCTGCGACCCGACGGCGGTGCCGATCGTCCTGGTGACAGGCCCGTCTGGTGCGGGGCGCACCACGGCGATCAATGTGTTGGAGGATCTCGGGTTTGAGGCGATTGACAACCTGCCGCTTCGGTTGCTGCCTGGACTGGTTGAGGCCAACAGCCTGACCCGCCCGATGGCGCTTGGGCTCGATAGTCGCAACCGCGACTTCTCCCCGGCGGCGCTGCTTGATGTCATTGATATGCTGTCCGCGCGCCAGGATCTTGATCTGACCGTGCTCTATCTTGATGCGGACCGCGATGTTCTGCTGCGGCGCTATTCGGAAACCCGCAGACGGCACCCGCTTGCCCCGGCAGAAGATCCTGAGGTTGGTGTTTTGCGCGAGATCGATCTGATGCTGCCGATCCGCGACCGGGCTGACCTGTTGCTGGATACTTCTGAAATGAACATCCATCAACTCAAGGCGGATATCGAACGGCGCTTCGCCCCCGGCGGGCGTTCTCTGGCGGTGTCCTTGCAGAGCTTTTCCTACAAACGCGGCGTGCCGCGCAGCATTGATATGGTGTTCGACTGTCGATTTCTGCGGAACCCTTATTGGGAGCAGAGCCTGCGCACCCTGGATGGGCGCGATGCGGCGGTACAGTCCTACGTGCGTGAGGACAGCCGCTATCAGCCGTTTTTCGACCGGGTGCTTGATCTGATCCGCTTGTTGTTGCCTGCTTACCGAGAAGAAGGTAAGTCGCATCTCTCTATAGCATTTGGATGCACCGGAGGGCAGCACCGCTCGGTCACATTGGCAGAAACCCTGGCCAAGGATCTTGCGGAAGACGGGCAGCAGGTGTCAATTAGACACCGCGAGCTGCATGGCCAGCGACAGAAGTGAGGGACCGGCTTGATCGGAATCGTGATCGTTGCACATGGGGGGTTGGCCAGAGAGTATCTGGCCGCCGTGGAGCATGTCGTGGGTCCTCAGGTCTACCTTGAGGCCATCAGTATCGGTCCGGAAGATAACCGGGACGAGAAACAGCGCGAGATCTGTGGGGCCGCTGATGCGGTCGACAGCGGCGGCGGCGTGGTGGTGGTCACGGATCTTTTTGGCGGGTCTCCGTCCAATCTCAGTCTGTTGGCCTGTACCCCCGCAAACCGACGCATTCTCTACGGGGCCAATCTTCCGATGCTGATCAAACTGGCAAAATCTCGCCATTTGCCGGTGGCCGATGCGGTCCGGCATGCCATGGAGGCGGGACGCAAGTACATTAACGCCCAAAACATCAACCCCGAAGGGGAGCAAGCGCATTAAATGGTTCAGAAAACGCTGAAAATAGTCAACGAAAAAGGACTGCACGCGCGCGCATCGGCCAAGCTGGTGGAAGTGGTTGAAGGCTTTGATGCCACGGCCGAGGTGTCGCGGGATGGGCTGTCAGCCTCGGGAGACAGCATCATGGGGCTTTTGATGTTGGCAGCCTCAAAAGGAACGACTATTGACATCGAAACTTCGGGCCCGGATGCAGAGGCGCTGGCCTCCGCGCTGGATACGCTTCTTGCCGACAAGTTCGGCGAAGGCTACTGAGGCTCATTCACGACTACGGAACAGGACAAGGCACTTGGCGGATACAGCGCATGATCGGGACACTGGCGTGACGCCAGGGACCGAAGAGACCGGCGAGATCTATGACCGCCGCACGCTCACCTACGCCAATTCCTTTGACGATCGCTGGACGTCGCTTGCGATCCGGGCCATCGAGTGGTGCACGGGGAAGCTGACCATCCTGCGTATGGTGCGCCGTTTTGAACGCAGCAATGCTGAATACCGTGGCCAGAAATTCTGGCGCGGCGCCCTGAATGTGATGGGCATTGATCTCGAAACCCCCATGGAGCAGATCCAGCGTATCCCCGGTGAGGGACCAGTGGTTGTGGTTGCGAACCACCCCCATGGGATGGTTGATGGCATGATCTTCGCAGACCTCATTGGCCGCGTGAGGCAGGACTACCGAATTCTGACCCGTTCGGTGCTGACCGGGCTGGATGAGGCGGCGACCTCTTTCATGATCCCGGTGCCATTCCCCCATGACCCCGAAGCGCAAAGCAAAATGGTTGAGATGCGGGCCAAGACTATGGCTCATCTGAAGGAGGGTGGGGTGGTCGCGCTGTTCCCCTCTGGCGTGGTGATGTCCTCGGAGACATGGTTCGGTCCCGCGATTGAGCAGGAGTGGAACGTCTTCACAGCGCAGCTCATCCGTCGGTCCGGCGCGCGAGTAGTGCCAATTTTCTTCCCGGGCAGCAACTCCCGTTGGTACCAGATTGCCAACCGGGTTTCGCCGATCCTGCGACAGGGGTTGCTGCTGCATGAAATTGTGCGGTCCTGCAACAAACCGCAAAGCCCGGTGGTCGGCGAACCGCTGACCGAGGCACAGATGGAAAAACTGCAGAGCGATCCGCGCGGCTTTATGGCCTGGCTGCGGGAGCATACGCTCAGCCTCGGCAAAGACAGTTGATCAAACTCTCATTTTTTCTTCTGGCTAAACATATCCAAGGGGTAAATTGGCCATCAGGCCAAGAGGGGGCAGCGCCCCCTCCGCTCTTTCAAGATCAGCGCGTCGGCACCGGGGTTTCGCCGCGATAATCATAGAACCCGCGCTGTGTCTTGCGGCCAAGCCAGCCAGCTTCCACATATTTTGTCAGCAGCGGGCAGGGGCGATATTTGGTATCCGCCAGACCGTCATGCAGCACATTCATGATCGCCAGACAGGTATCCAGGCCGATGAAGTCAGCCAATTCAAGCGGACCCATCGGGTGGTTGGCGCCCAGTTTCATGGATTCGTCGATGGATTTCACCGATCCCACGCCCTCATAGAGGGTATAAACCGCTTCATTGATCATCGGCATCAGAATGCGGTTCACGATGAAAGCCGGGAAATCTTCGGCGCTGGCAGCAGTCTTGCCCAGCTTTTCCACCACGGCATGACAGGCTGAGAAGGTGGCTTCATCAGTGGCGATGCCACGGATCAGCTCGACCAGCTGCATCACCGGCACCGGGTTCATGAAATGGAACCCCATGAACCGCTCTGGGCGGTCGGTGCGGCTGGCCAGTCGGGTGATGGAAATTGACGAGGTGTTGGACGTGAGAATCGTATGCGGCAGCAGATGCGGGAGCAGATCCTCGAAAATGGCCTGCTTAACGGTCTCCCGCTCTGTCGCCGCCTCGATCACCAGATCGGTCTGGCCAATGTCGGCCAGCGTCAGTGTTGTTGAAATACGCCCCAGCGCGGCCTCAACTTCGGTCTGATCGATCTTGCCTTTGCTGGCTTGACGGGTCAGGTTTTTCTGGATCGCGCTTACGGCCGCGTCCAGTGCCTGCTGGCTTATATCATTAAGAACAACGTCATAGCCCGCCAAGGCCATCACGTGAGCGATGCCGTTGCCCATCTGGCCTGCACCAATCACGCCTATTTTCTGGATGTCCATCGCTCATGCCTCTTGAGAGTTTTCCGGCGGATCATACTGGCGGGTCTGTGGACGGCACAAGGCCGATTGGGTGGCTTTTTAGGCAAAGTTTAGCATTAGCATTTCGTCAACGGATCTCGGGTTAGGTGAGTCTCGGGTGAAATTTGGTGGGTATGATGAGCTATGAACTCAAGAGCGCGACAGCGCTTGCGGGCGAGCCTTGCAGCTATGCGGGTTCGAAATTATTGGTCCGCGGGCCGGCGCGTAATCTGACTGAACCATATTTGGCATTTATTGGCGGCACAGAGGTCTTCGGACGCTTTGTCGAACGACCGTTTGTTACTGAAACTGAGGCGTTGCTTGATCGTATTTGCGTAAATCTGGGCAGTGTGAACGCCGGAGTCGACAGTTTCCTGAGCGACGCTGATATTCTGGAGATCGCGGGCCGGGCCGAAACAACGCTCTTGCAGGTGCTTGGGGCACAAAATATCTCCAACGGCTATTACAAGGTGCATCCACGACGTAATGACAGGTTCCTCTGTGCACATGACCCATTGTTGGAGCTCTACCCGGAAGTGGATTTTACCGAATATCACTTTAACAAGCATTTGCTGAACGCGCTCAGATCTTGCTGCACAACCCGTTACGAAACGGTTCGCGATCATCTGCAGGATACGTGGGTTGAACGTATGGGGGAGTTGATCTCCGCACTGAACGGTGCAGTGACGCTGCTGTGGGTGCACTACGACGTCGACCAGCAGGTTTTATTCGGTCACGAACCTGCCCTCGTGGACCGGCCCATGGTGGATGCGCTACGCGCCCGCGTCCTCGGGGTGTTGGAAATCCCCGTGCATACCGCGCGGGATGCAGCTGATATTGACGGCATGTTTTATGGCCAGCTTGATCTGCCTTCGGCGCAGCGCATGCTGGGACCAAAGGAGCATCTGCGGATAGCGCAACAGGTGGCGCAGTATCTGCGACCCCGTCTGAAAACCTAAGGTCTACACTACTGGACCACAGGCCCGAAGGGTGGCCACGAAAAAAGCCCGCAACACTAGTTGCGGGCTTCCTCATGAGATATCTGCGAAGCCTACAGCTTCTCGATCAGCTCGGGCACAGCCTGAAACAGGTCCGCGACCAGACCATAGTCGGCTACTTGGAAGATCGGGGCCTCTTCGTCTTTGTTGATCGCGACAATGATCTTGGAGTCTTTCATGCCTGCCAGGTGCTGAATTGCACCGGAGATGCCAACCGCAACATACAACTCAGGTGCGACGACCTTACCGGTCTGACCCACCTGCCAGTCGTTTGGCGCATAGCCTGAATCGACAGCCGCGCGGGATGCACCAACTGCGGCCCCCAGCTTGTCTGCGAGGCTTTCGATCAGTTTGAAGTCTTCCTCGGAGCCAACACCGCGACCACCGGACACAACCACACCGGCCGAGGTCAGCTCGGGGCGATCGCTGGCAGCGACTTTGTCCTCAACCCATTCGGACAGGCCGGGGTTTTCGGCGGCGGAGATGGTGTCAACAGAGGCAGAGCCGCCGTCGCCAGCCGCGTCAAAGGTGGAGGTCCGGAAGGAGATCACCTTTTTCGCATCGCGCGACTTCACGGTCTGTACCGCGTTGCCCGCGTAGATCGGGCGCTCAAACGTGTCGCCGTCGACAACGCCGGACACATCCGAGATCACCATAACATCCAAGAGCGCCGCCACGCGCGGCAGGACGTTCTTGGCGTCTGTGGTCGCGGGCGCAACGATGTGTTCGTAGTCGGATGCCAGCGACGCGATCAGCGCTGCAGTCGGCTCCGCCAGGCGGTGACCCAGCGACGCATCTTCGGCGACCAGAACCTTGGCGACGCCTGCGATCTTCGCGGCTTCTTCGCCAGCGGCGGCTGCGGATGCACCAGCGGCCAGCACTGTCACATCGCCCAGTTTGCCCGCAGCGGTAACCGCTTTTGCAGTTGCGTCCAGTGCCAGGGCACCATCGGTCACTTCGGCAAGGAGAAGAACAGCCATTACACAGCCCCCGCTTCTTTGAGTTTCCCAACCAGCTCATCGACCGAGCCCACAATGATGCCAGCGGCACGGGCTTCGGGTTCTTTGGTGGAGATGATTTCCAAGCGCGGCGAGACGTCGACGCCGTAGTCGGCGGCGGTTTTCTCGTCGAGCGGCTTTTTCTTCGCTTTCATGATGTTCGGAAGCGAGGCGTAGCGCGGCTCGTTCAGGCGCAGGTCCACGGTGACGATGGCGGGCATCTTCACTTTGATGGTCTGCAGGCCGCCGTCCACTTCGCGGGTCACAACAGCGTTATCGCCATCGACATCCAGCTCAGAGGCAAAGGTGCCTTGCGACCAACCCAAGAGCGCAGACAGCATCTGACCGGTTGCGTTCATGTCGTTGTCGATCGCTTGCTTGCCGGCCAGAACCAGACCGGGCTGCTCTTCCTCGACCACTTTGGCGAGGATCTTGGCGACGGCCAGCGGCTCGATGTCGGTGTGGACATCTTCAGCGGCGTTGACCAGGATCGCGCGGTCGGCGCCCATGGCCAATGCGGTCCGCAGGGTCTCCTGCGCCTGCTTCACACCGATGGAGACAACGACGATCTCATCAGCTTTGCCGGCTTCCTTGAGGCGGATGGCCTCTTCGACGGCGATTTCGTCGAACGGGTTCATCGACATTTTGACGTTGGCGAGATCGACACCGCTGCCGTCCGCTTTGACGCGGACCTTCACGTTGTAGTCAATCACGCGCTTGACAGGCACGAGTACCTTCATTTTGCGTTCTCTCCTTAACAAACGGCAAGCCGCCGAGGCGACTCTCCTCCATGCTCTCGCGATGTTGATAGCGGCTTAGATTGCGCCGCAACAGGGCAAAATCGTCACGTTACCGCCCTCCGACGTCGCGTCTGACGGTTTGCATCAGCAGTTTTGCAGGAATGTTGCGACGCAAGATGCTGCACTGCCGCAAGGGAAGCAGATCACACCGTAGAATCATGGCGCGGCGGCGGAGCGATCCGGGCGCGGGTGTGTCCATCAGTCAACGTCGGGCAGATGACGCGCCGTACGGGCCGATCAGACCTGCACGGCGCGATAGACGCGCTCCGGGGGGGCTAGCGATTGGCGCCTGGCACCCACAGAACATCGCGGGCCCCATTGTCATTGGCAGCGCGCGATGCGACGAAGAACCAGTCCGAGAGCCGGTTGAGATACTTCACCGCCGCTGGATTGATGTCCTCCTGCGTCGCCAGGTCGGTCGCCAAACGTTCAGCACGCCGCGCCACAGTGCGGCAAACATGCAAATGCGCGGAGAGTGCAGCCCCGCCCGGCAGCACGAAGCTGCGCAGCGGCGAGAGTTCCGCGTTCATCGTATCAATTTCCGCTTCCAGCCGCGCGACCTGCGCATCGGCAACCCGCAAGGGCGGGTAGTCAGCATCTGCATCCTTGTCCATTTCCGGCCGACACAGATCTGCGCCAAGATCAAAAAGGTCATTCTGAATGCGGGCCAGCGCGGCATCCATCTCATCCTTGGCCTCAAGCCGGGCCACCCCTACAAAGGCGTTCAGCTCATCCGAGGTGCCATAGGCGTTCACCCGCGCGGAATGTTTGGCGACACGGTCGCCATTGCCAAGCGCAGTGTCCCCTTTGTCGCCGGTGCGGGTGTAGATTTTGTTCAATACGACCATGGCTTACTGACCTCCCTGAGCGCGAAGATAGACGTAGCCAAGGATGAACACCACGGCGAGAAACTGAAACAGGATGCGCAGACGCATCATCTTATTGGCGTTTCTGGCATTGAAGGCACCGCCGGCGCCGAACCCACCAATGCCGATCACCAGCACGATAACAGTTGCTGCGATGGCAGCAATTGCCAGGATGTAGAGCGGATCGCCCATCTTCTCATATTCCTTGTTTCTTGTCGCGCCAGCCGCTGCCCCCATGGCAGGTCTGGCCGCGCATCAGCTATCTAAGCCGCGCGAGGATGCGGTCAATCGCGCGCGTTGTCAGGATGCGTTTTAGCACACCACCAATATGGGTCGGTACGGTGACATAGTAACGCGGATGCGGGCGTCGGCTCTCGCAGGCATGAACCAGCTTGGCCGTAACAGCGGAGGCGGGGAGCTCAAACCTGTCTGGCCCGGTGCTTTCATAGAGACGTTTCAGCAAACTCGCCTCATAGCGGTCACGCAGGGCGGAGTTTTCCCAGTCGACGTATTTCTCGAAATGCGGAATGGCTTTTTCGCGGATCTTCGATGTAACGGGGCCGGGTTCGATCAGGATGACATGGATCCCGCTGTCCCGCAGTTCCACCCGCATGGTGTCGGTCAGCCCCTCAATTGCGTGTTTGGTGGCGACATAGGCCCCGCGCCAAGGGAAGCTCACAAATCCGAGGATCGAGGAATTCTGCACGATGCGCCCGTGCCCCTGTGCGCGCATCACCGGGATGACGTTGCGGGTCAGCTCGTGCCAGCCAAAGACATTGCTTTCAAAGATGCTGCGCAGCCCGTCGGTGGAGACATCTTCGACCGCACCGGGCAGACCATGGGCGCCGTTGTTGAACAGAACATCCAATGTGCCGCCGGTGTGCTCCAGCACCTCGCCCAGGCCACTGCGGAGTGTCTCGGCATCTGTGTAGTCCATCAGTGGGCTGATGAACCCTTGGGCACGCAACCTGTCGCAATCGACGCGCTGACGGCAGGAGGCAAAAACAGTCCAGCCGCGCTCGCGCATCCCATGCGCTGCATCCAGGCCGATCCCGGAGGAGCAGCCTGTCATCAGGATCGTTTTTTGCATAAAGCCCCTCGCGCGGTCACCTGTACCGACGCTTTATGGGCGTTTCTGGCTCACCAGGGAAGCTGCAATCCAGCCAACTTTGCCGTCTTTTACGGTGCGCAGGTGCAACCAGCCGGTGCCGATATCTTCAAATACCGCAACTTCTTCACCGTTGCTCAGCCGGTCAACGATTGGATAGACCGTGCCCGGACCGGAGCGCATATTGACGCGCGTCGCCGTGATGGAGCGAATGTCAGCCTTTGGCTCCACGATGTCCTGCGGGTCGGTCTCAAGAGCGGCCTGGACCAGTGGTTGTGCCGATAGCCCGTCTGTGAGCGAGGCCAGCTGCACCGCTCCAGATGTTGCCGGGGACGTTTGGAAGCTCGCCTGAGACGCCGAGGTGGCCGAAAATGCGGTATCACTGTTGCTAAGGCCTGCGCCGACAGCGGCGATCTGCTCCATCGCGACCCGAGAACGCAGCGCGGGGTCGGCGGCTGGTCGGGCCGGTTTCGTGTTTGCCGCTTGTGTTGTGTCATTTTGCGGGACGCGCAGGGCCACCTTGCTGACCAGCGACTCAGCGGTCACCTGAGTGCTGCGCACGGATGTAGTCGATGGGCTGCTGTCGCTGCCAAAGGCTGCTTTGGCGATATCAATTGCTGCCGACGGACCCTTCGGCGGTTCAAAATCGGCGCCGCCACTGGCCTCGTAGAAGCCCCAGCCCAAGAATAGAAACGATGCGATAACAAAGCGTGACATATACAAATCCCCCCCAGGATCAGCCTGAAAATCTGTGCAAATTCACGAGTGGCGAGCGTCCGCCCGCATGCAGATAATACGCAGCTGCAGCACAGTTTGTTCCGGCGTCTTTCAATCCTACAGCAGTTTCGCGAGTCGCAATAGGGGAGAGGTGGCCGCTTTCTCCCCCGAGTGAGCGACGGTGCACACGAGGAGATGTCGGCGTTCGCCCCCCCCCCTCGCATGTGGTTGTGGTCGGGCCGATATATGGGGGTAACTCCGCATTTTCTCACGGCCCCGCTTTACCAAGGCTGGAGGGGGCAGTATCACCAATACATGACCGACCTGGTAGATGATCAAGACACCCCCGATTCCCCCGCATCCGGAGAAGTATTGGAACCGTTGCGCCGCGCGATTGGCGAGCGTTACCTGACCTATGCTCTCAGCACCATCATGCACAGGGCCTTGCCCGATGCGCGTGATGGTCTGAAACCGGTGCATCGCCGTATTCTCTACGCCATGAGCCGTCTGCGGCTCACCTCCACTGGCGGCTTTCTGAAATCGGCGAAGATTTCCGGTGACACCATGGGGGATTTCCACCCTCACGGCGATGCCGCGATTTATGATGCTATGGCGCGTCTGGCGCAGGACTTCAACGTCCGCTACCCGCTGGTCGACGGTCAGGGCAACTTTGGCAATATCGACGGCGATAACCCTGCGGCCTCGCGCTACACCGAAGCGCGGATGACCTTCGTTGCCGAGGCGATGCTGGAAGGTCTGAGTGAAAACGCTGTTGATTTCCGTGATAACTATGACGGACGTCTGACCGAACCGGCGGTGCTGCCTGCGACATTCCCGAATATCCTTGCCAATGGGGCGGCCGGTATCGCGGTGGGCATGGCAACCAATATCCCGCCGCACAACATCAGCGAACTGATCGATGCCTGCCTGCATCTGATCAAGACCCCTGATGCGCGCGATGACACTCTGCTAAATTATGTGCCCGGGCCGGACTTCCCCACGGGCGGCATTATTGTTGAGCCCAAGGAGAACATCGCCAAGGCGTATACCACGGGGCGCGGGTCTTTCCGTCTGCGCTGCACCCATGAGGTCGAGGATCTGGGCCGCGGCCAATGGCAGATCGTGATCACCGAAATCCCCTATCAGGTGCAGAAATCGAAGCTGATCGAAAAGATCGCGGAACTGATCCAGACCAAGAAGATCCCCATTCTGGGTGATGTGCGCGACGAGTCGGCGGAGGATATCCGCATCATTCTTGAGCCGAAGTCCAAGAATGTGGACCCCGAAGTGCTGATGAACATGATGTTCCGCAACTCGGATCTGGAAATTCGCTTCAGCCTCAACATGAACGTCCTGATCGACGGCGTCACGCCCAAGGTCTGTTCGATGAAGGAGGTGCTGCGCGCCTTCCTTGATCACCGTCGCGACGTCTTGCAGCGCCGCTCGCAGCACCGGATGGACAAGATCGATCACCGTCTTGAGGTGCTCGAAGGCTTCATCATCGCCTTCCTCAATCTGGACCGCGTGATTGATATCATCCGCTATGATGATGATCCCAAAGCGGCGTTGATGCGGGAAAACTGGTCGCAGGATCACCCGCGCGCCTATACCGAAGCTGACTACGTTTCGCCTGCTACCGGTGCCGGGGAGTTGAGCGAGGTGCAGGCCGAGGCGATCCTCAATATGCGCCTGCGCAGCTTGCGCCGCTTGGAAGAGATCGAACTGGTGCGCGAACGTGACGCCCTGCGCGAAGAACGCGCCGGGCTGGTTGAATTGTTGGCGTCGGAAGACCTGCAATGGTCCCGCATCGCGGAACAGCTGAAGGACACCAAGAAGCAGTTCGGCAAAACCTATGAGGGCGGCCCGCGCCGCACCCGCTTTGCTGAGGCGGGAGAGGTCGAAGAGGTGCCGCTGGAAGCCATGATCGACCGCGAGCCGATCACTGTGGTTTGCTCGCAAATGGGCTGGATCCGGGCAATGACCGGCCATATCGATCTGGGGCGCGAATTGAAGTTCAAGGACGGCGACGGCCCGCGCTTCATCTTCCACGCCGAAACCACAGACCGGTTGCTGGTCTTCGCCTCCAACGGGCGGTTTTATACGATTTCCGCATCCAATCTGCCCGGCGGGCGTGGCATGGGAGAGCCATTGCGGCTGATGGTTGACCTGCCGAACGAGGTCGAAATCGTCGATATCCTGATCCACAATCCGGAAGGCCGCCTGCTGGTCGCTTCGGATGCGGGCAATGGTTTCATCTGCGCCGAGAAAGATATCGTGGCCCAGACCCGCAGCGGCAAACAGGTGCTGAACGTCAAAGACGACGACCGCGCCAAGATCTGTATCCCGGTGACGGGCGACCATGTTGCGGTGGTGTCCGAGAACGGCAAATTCCTTGTCTTCGCGGTTGAGGAAATGCCGGAACTGACCCGTGGCAAAGGCGTGCGTCTGCAGAAATACAACATGGCGCGTGGCAAGCAGGGCTCGTTGGAACTGGATGGCGGGCTGAGCGATGTCACCACCTTCAACTGGGATGATGGCCTCAGTTGGGAAATGGGTGGCGGCAAGACGCGGCACGAAACTGACTTGGGGCAATGGCTGGGCAAACGCGCCGGTATCGGCAAGCGGCCGCCGTATGGTTTCCCGCGCAACTACAAATTCAAATAAGGCACATCTTGCGGCCACGCACCTGTGGCCTCAGCGCCACCCGTCGGAACCACGGGGCCATCATGGCTTTACCGGTTCCGCACCGGGCGGCTATCTGAAGGCGCATGTTAATTGAAATGAGACTGCTATGATCCGGATCTTCGCTCTCCTGGCCGCCATGGTCGCCGTTGCCGCCTGTACCGCAGCCGCGCCTGACGAACCGCTGGAGGATCTTGGAACCTTCAAGCTGGGCCATAATATCGTCATCGCCTCCAAGGTGCAGATGGTGCCGGGATCGCGCGAGGTGTCCAAGCAAGAGTGGGTCGATATCCTCACCAATGAGGTCGATGCCCGGTTCAACCAGTATGACGGCGACAAGATCTATCACTTTGGCATCAGTGTTGAGGGCTATTTTGTTGCTCCCGGCGGTGTGCCGCTTGTGCTTAGCCCGAAATCTGTTCTGGCGATCAATGTGACTGTCTGGGATGACGCCGCAGGCACCAAACTGAACAAGGTCGTGAAGAAATTCACCGTCTTCGAGACGACAACCGCAGACAGCTTCTTGGTTGGATCGGGCCACGCCCGCACCCGGGAAGAGCAGATGCGGGGGCTTGCGCGCAATGCTGTTGGCCAGATCGAAGACTGGCTTGTTGAGCAGCGCAAGGACAACGGCTGGTTTGAGCCGGAGCAGAGTGGTGCTGCAGACCTCAGCGAAGATGCCAGCGCCGCAAGCGCTGGGCCCGCGGCGGTGGGTGGCTAACGGTCCAAGATCGCAGTTTTTATCGCGTTATAGGCGGCAGTAATTCGCGCGCATAGCGCACGCATTGGCGGCTTCGGCCTGACATCAGGCCAACTGCGATGAGCCGGGCACGCGGGCTGTGGGGTCTTGCCTACGATCTTGTGGGGATTTGCGCGCCGACGTGCCGGAACGGGTTGATTTTCACCCGCAAACCAAATAAGCCGCGCGCGCAGAGGAAATTCGGGTCGGGTTCCGACCCCCAATTCAAAAGGGCGCCTACAGAATGGCTAAGGAAAAGTTTGA
>NZ_JSWJ01000020.1:0-6021 GCF_000826845.1 Phaeobacter sp. S60 | reverse complement strand
TGGGTTCCGAAACTAACGAATTTGGGTTCCGAAACTAACGAACAGATTCATACTCAAATCGGGTCCTGATATAACGAACTTGACGCGCCTTTCGCTCTGCCCGATGCTGGTTCCAGATATAACGAACTAAGCCAAGGCGAATGGATGCCCCTGCTCCCGGACAGACACCCCCAGAAGGACTTCTTCATCCTCGACATTTCCGATGTGGTGCCGAAGGACGACATGGCCTCTATGGAGCATCCTCTGTTCTCGCTCGCCACCAAACCAGACATGCGCCACCTCGAATATCGTGGGGGCGACAACCGACTGAAGATCGTGCCGTCCGGAGTCGGCCTGCCCACGATCTTCGACAAGGACATTCTGATATTTTGCGTAAGCCAGCTCATGCACCGCAAGAACCGCGGCGAGAAGATCGGCAAACGAGTGCGTTTCAGCGCCCGTGAACTAATGATCACCACCAACCGCAAGACAGGCGGGGTCGAGTATCAACGCTTGGAACAGGCATTCCAGAGGCTAATCGGGACAACCTTCCAGACCGATATTCAGACTGGGAATAGGCGCGAGACACGCTTTTTCAGCCTGCTGGAATCGGGCAGTGGGTTCGTCATGAAGGAAGAGGGCAAGTGGCGGCTCGACTACTGCGAGGTGATATTATCCGACTGGGTGATGCGCGCAATCGAAGGTGATGAGGTCGTAACGATCTCGAACGACTATTTCCGCCTGCGCCGCCCGCTGGAACGCCGCCTGTATGAGATCGGCCGCAAGCACTGCGGAGGCCAGCCGAAATGGCACATCGGCCTCGCTAAGCTTCAGGAAAAGACCGGTAGTAACGCCCCCCTGAAGAAATTCCGGCTCAACATCCGCCAGATCATCGAGGACGACCACACTCCGTTCTATCGCATGGAGTTGACCCCAGACGACCTAGTGATCTTCCGCCCGCGCTCTCCGCAGAGCGACCTCTCGCCCGATATCCGATTGCCGGAATGGGCAGAGGACAAGGCGCGCGGCATCGCCAGAGAAAAGGGCCGGGACTACTACGCCATGAGATCGGATTGGCTAGCGTTCGCCAAGAGTGAAGCTGTCAAAGGCAATCCACCCAAAAATCCCGGCGCCGCCTTTGTCGCCTGGGCAGGTAAGCAAGAACAGCTTCGTTAAGAACAACCTGAGTTTACTCAGCGTCATTCTGCTGCAACGAGCACCTTGCTCTCGGAGACGTCGAACGCTTCAAGCGTTGCTTTGATAGATTGTGCCACATGCCAGGCAAAGACTGGTGGCACTGCATTCCCAATCATGCGCTCAGTCTCTCGCAACCGGGCCTGAAATATAAAATCATCTGGAAAAGACTGAAATCGGGCGGCCTCACGCATCGAGATTCTCCGTGGCAGGCTGTAATGGAACGAATTATTACCATGACATTCTGCACGGATAGTTGGCGATGGTTTATCAGGATTCAGAACGCGACCACCTTGGTCACTGCTCCGCTTCGCCAGAGACCACACATGGCTATGTGTCTGGTCAAGCGGAGTATCCTCCAAGTCTTGGATCGCCGTGCGGGATGTAATCCAAGATCCTTTAGGCGTGGCAGCTTCAGGTTCAACGAACGGGGCCACATCGTCCTGCACACCCACAATGAGGACGCGTTCACGGCTCTGCGGAACACCGTAATCGGCTGTCAAATACAGTTTGTAGGTCACCTTGTAACCGAGTGCCGAAAAGTCTGAGATAACGGTCTCTAAGCTCTCGCGATTATAAGCATAGAGCAGACCACGGACATTCTCCGCCACAAACATCTTCGGACGCATGCGCCGGACCGCTTCGACCATTGCACGGTATAACCCTGACCGTTCACCTGCGATGCCGCGACGTTTGCCGTTGATTGAAATATCTTGACACGGAAAGCCTCCAATCAGGAGGTCACAGGTCGCGGGCATGGTATCGATGTGGTCCCAAACGCTGCCAACATGGATCTTGTGCCGCAAGTTGTGCTCATAGGTGGCACAGGCATAGGGGTTGAGATCATTCGACCATTTGATGTCGAACGGGTTGCGCTTGAAGCGTTTGCCCAAGTAGTCAAAGCCGCCGATGAGACCCAAATCCATGCCACCGCACCCAGAAAACATTGATACGACGGAATATTTCTGCATGTTCTGCTCCGGATTATAGGATGGGCAACTCGACTGTGCTCAATTGATTTTCACTGATTCTATTTAACTTTACCCTGCTCGTCAAAGAATAGCTCGTCGGACGGAACCCAGTCCGTTGCGATCTCATCAGCCATTCGCAACCACTCCAAGATGCGATCCTCAGGAGCTGGGACATGGCCCCAGTATTCCTGAAAAAGGGCATCTTCCAACTCATAGGCGGCCACCCGAATTTCGTCCTGAATACTTTGTATTGATCGGATGAGATAGTTGCCGCCACGTTCGGGTCCTGCCACGCTTCCGGCGGAAAACAGATCGCGGGCTTGCGGGCACAACACCCCGCGATACGTCATCATGTAGAGAACGGCATCATTGTATTTTCGTCGTGACCTGGAGTGAGCACAGACCATAGGAGACATGAGGACCGCTTCAGCCCGAAGCTTCCGTTTTTCGTCCTGCGGCAGATCCATATAAATTGTGACCGAAAGCGGCAGCGAGTGTTGGTCGTCATCTTCCTTATCATCTAGCCACCAAAGGCGTTCACCAGGGCGAAGACGGCCACGGGCGTACTGACGAATGTACGGCATCTTATCGTGGATCGACAGCTCTCGAAAATCTTCATATGTCGTCCCCAATTGCTCGAAAAGCGGTCGAGAGGTCCCTATTTCAATCTCGAACCGGGGCACATGGCTTGTGCGGACATGCATGATGGATTGACCGTAATCAGCCCATCGGACTTCTGGTTTACCACCAATTTTCCCATAAATGACATAGATATGATCTACGTCTTTGATCGCATTCCCCTCTGAAACCGAGTTTGCGATGCACCGCCAAGAGTCGCTCTCTGTGCATTTGACCTCGACGCCAAAATTGCCAACCGCGATATCTGGAAAACCCTGAACTCGTGGGTCCATTGCAGCATCGTGTCCTCTGGCTCGAAGCACGTCTTGGATGGTCTCGCGAACAAAATCCTCAAAAATGGATGGCTTGTGATGGTCGGAGGACCCTTGAACATCTTGTGTGAGGATGTCCGAAACCTCTGTCAGTATTGCCTCGAACTCTTCTGCATCCATAACGTCCTCACGATCTTCGATTTCGGATCGTGATATCGATGTGAGAACGATTCGTCCTCTATAAGGCAAGAAATTATGGCAAAGTAAGCGTTTGCGGCGCAACCTTACCCTAGCATGCGCGCCCAAAGGCCGCGCTTGGGTTGCTGCGTGACCTTCTCGCGCTGATCAGTCAACGCAGCCAAAGCCTGCCTATGATCGGCGCTCTGACGCTCAGCCTGCTCTTTCAATGCCTCGATCTGGTCGGTGAGTTGAGAACGCTCGCGATCCCGTTCCGAGTCCATCCGCTCGATCTGCTCTCGGAGCATCTTAACTTCGATCTCCAAAGCGCTGTTTTGGGTAGTTTTTTGATGGTTTTCCAATGGGGTCGGAAACGGTTTTTTATGTTCGGCAGAACTGGTTTTAGAGAACACCCTGAAAAGCTCAGAAGGGTCGATTTCCCAATGCCCCTTTTCGTTCTTTTCTGCACTCATTCGCCCAGCACTCAAGGCATCCAGCAAGGTGGACTTGGCAACCCCAGCCTCCTTTGCGGCCTTATTCAAAGATAATTTTACCATGGTTCTGTTCTGCCTTATACAGGAGGTCGGAGACGGACTTCCTACCGGTTTTCAGCTAGTTTAGCCGAAAACCACCCAAGCAAGGAAGGCCAGAGTTTTCAGCCGCCGCTTTAGGTGGTCACAAGCTGAACCCATCATCTCTTTCACGGCTGATATCGCGGTCCTGCTCGATGCTGCGTTCTGCCTCCCTGTCCCGCTCCCTGACCTGCTCATGCGCGGCCTCAAGCGTCGAGAAGTCCGCGCCACGCAACGCCTCGGCCAACCCGTTCAGGGAATGCTCGGCCACCTCCCGCACACGGGCATAGGTCTCGGCAAACCGTTCGCGCAGACTGGACACCACTTCGCGGACCTGTTCCAGCCGGCTACGGGCCTCCCGCCATAGATCGCCTGCGGTGGTCTGGATCCCGCGCCGCTCCATGCCCCACGCCTTCCAGCCAATATCCGGCAGGGGATCGCGGTCCAGCTCCACGGCCTCGATCTCCAGCTCGTGGGCGGCCTTGGTGTCGCCCCGCTCAAGCGCCCTCTCCTTGAGGTCCAGCTTTTCTTCGCGCTGTGCCTCAAGGCTGCGGTGGTCGATCTCGCGCCCGACCTCGATCTCGCGCAGATAGGCGTTGGCATGATCGGCCCAGCTCTCGCGCCAGTCCTCCAGCAGCTCCTTGCTGTTCCATGATCGGTCTTTGCCCTCAAAGCCGTCTGCGCCGATGGAACGGGTGGTCAGCATGATATGGGCGTGGTGGTTGCGCTCGTCCCCCTCCCTTCCGGGGGCGTGCAAAGCTACATCGGCAATCATGCCCCGATCGAGAAAGGCGGATTGCACGAAGGACCGCACCAGAGAGGCCCGTTGTGCGTCCGTCAGCTCGTGGGGCAGGGCGACCGTCACCTCGCGGGCAAGCTGGGCATCCTTGCGCCGCTCCACGGCCTCGACGGCGTTCCACAAGGTTGCCCGATCCCTCAGGGCTTCGGGTGTGCCGTCAGGGGCGAGGATCTCGGTATGCAGGACGCCGGTGCGGTTGGAGTAATCATGCTCCAACCCTTGGCGGTGGTCCTCGATGCGCTCGGCTGTCCGGTAGGCGGCAGCGGCAACGGCACTGCGCCCCGTGCTGCGGGAGATCATCTTTGCGGAGAAATGATAGATCGCCATCGGAGTGGGTGAGCCTGTGCGGTTGGTCCAGGGCAATGCCCTGGTCTGGTGGGGTTTGGGGCGGGCGAAGCGCCGCCCCATGTTGCCGCTTGCGGCAAAGGGGAATGGCGTCGCCTTGGGGTTTACCCCGTTGAGACCTCACACATTGCCTTGGCAATGTATAAGTGAGCACTTAAAGTGTTTCTACCGTAGCACCCAGAACAGGACCTCGCAACTCTGATGCCCCGAACCATCGACCAGCAAATTGCCGAGGCCGAGAACAGGGTCCAGAGGCTCAAGACCAAAAAGCGGACAAAAGACACGCGCCGGAAGATCATCGTCGGTGCGACCATCATCCCTGCGGCCTTCAAAGACAAAAAGCTGGCCCGTTACCTGGTCCGGTTGCTGGAAAACTCGCTGACACGGGCCGTAGACAAACAGGATGCGGAACCCCTGCTGGATGAGCTGCGGAAATTCATCGGAGACGACCAAGCATGAGCAACGACCCCATCAAGACCCTGACCGATACCCTTACCCTGCTGCGGGTCGAGATCGCCGATGTGAAGAAGCGCCAAATCACGGAAGAACGGCTCAAGCACCTGCAAGCCGCACTGGAAGATAACGCGGAAAAAATCGCGGGCGTCCAGAATGCGGCCTCGCAAGGGGGCAGGGAAGGCGCATCCAGTCTGGCCCATGCTCTGGATCAGACCGCCCGTGAGATGCATGGGAAGGTTGATGATGCCGTACGCAGCCTCTCAGATGCCCGTAGAGCGGCCTCAAGCACCGTTCTGGCCCGTAGGCGCAACGTCTGGCTCCTGATGGCTTTCTCAGCCCTTACAGGGCTTGCCACGGGCGCTTTGGCTTCCGTGGTAGTGTTCGATTACTACTTGGGCCGCGATTTTGCGGACAGCGTCCAGCTCATGGGGCTGGATTGGGCCTGCACCCGCCAGGATGGGTTCATCGCAGATCAGCAGAACGGCAAGTTCTGTGTGTTCCAGATCAGCGAATAATCCACAGGCAACGCCTAGTGTTAATAGTGTTACCTACGGAGTATGTTACGGTGCCAAAAATCGCCCTTAACCTACTGTCTTCAAAATAGGAAACCGCCTGTCCGGTTCCGAAACTAACGAATT
>NZ_JSWJ01000002.1:0-155614 GCF_000826845.1 Phaeobacter sp. S60 | reverse complement strand
TGCGGTTGGGCTGGCGGCCAAATCAAACTTTGTGGGCGCGATGAGGACGGTAAGGCTGGAAGGCCTCACCAAAGACACCGAAAACCCTGCAACGCTCCCTAAAAGCTGACAAAAACGCAGACCCTATGCTGCAGTAAGTCCAACCCGCAGCGCGTCCAGCAAACCGCGTGCATCTGCTTCACTCATGACGAGCGGCGGGGACAGAATCACGTTTGCACCCGAAACCCGGATCAATGCACCGGCTTCATAGCAGGCCTCCTGCACGGCCAGAGCCCGGCGCCCGTCAAGCGGCGCCCGTGTCTGGCGATCACGCACCAGTTCGATGGCTGTCATCAGCCCATAGCCGCCCCGGACATCGCCAATGACATCAAAACGGTCCTTCAAGGCCAGACAGCCCTCGTACAGTTGGGTGCCGCGTGCCGCTGCTGTTGCGGTCACATTCAGACGCTGCATCTCTGCCAGACAGGCGAGCGCGGCCGCCGCACCGACGGGATGGCCGGAATAGGTATAGCCATGGCCAATCTTGGCATCGGGGTTTTCCTCAAAGACCTCAATCATCCGGTCACCCATCATGACCGCGCCAAATGGGAAATAGCCGTTTGTGATCGCTTTTGCGGTACACATCATATCGGGCTGGAGGCCCCAGAGCCGGGCCCCCGACCAGGCCCCTGTGCGCCCATAAGCCGTGATCACCTCATCGGTGATCAGCAGGATGCCGTTGCGATTGCAGATTTCCTGGACCATTGGCGCAAATGACGGATGGGGCGGGATCACACCGCCTGCCCCGAGGATGGGTTCCATGATCATCGCGGCAATCGTATTGGCGCCCTGAAAGGCGATCTCATCCTCCAGCGCGGCGGCGCAAAGCTGGGCCAGACGCTCCGGGTCGCTTTCGTTGAAGGGGTTGCGATAGGTATAGGGGGCCGGGATATGAAAACAGCCAGGAAGCAGGGGTTCGTAAGCATTCCGGAAGTTGGCGTTTCCGTTTACCGAGGCGCCGCCGATATGGGTGCCATGATAGCCTTTCTTGAGGCTGAGGAACTTGGTTCGGCCGCCGTCGCCACGCAGTTTGTGATATTGCCGCGCCAGCCGCAGCGCGGTCTCCACGGAATCCGAGCCACCGGAGGTGAAGAAGGCTCGGCTCAGGCCATCCGGAGCGAAGAACCGGCTGAGTTCATAGGACAGCTCAATTGCCGCATCATTCGATGTTCCGCGAAAGGTAGAGTAATACGGCAGCTTCTCCAGCTGTGCAGCCATCGCGTCCTTAACCGGCTGGCAGGAATAGCCGAGGTTCACATTCCAGAGGCCGCCAACCCCGTCGATGACCCGATGGCCGTCAATGTCTGTGATGGACACGCCCTCGGCACTGGTGATGATCTTGGGCGGCTGCGCGACACTGTCCTGCGGTGATGTCATCGGATGCCACATCAGGCGGCCGTTGTGTTCCTTGAGGAAGTTTGACTCTGTCATGATGTGGAATCCGTTTCATAGTGCCGACTGGACTCACTGGCCCAGGCGGATGTCACATTTGCGGGGAGTTGCCCCCCCCAGTTTCGGGTGATGTCGCGGCTCGCTTTGATCAGTTCTGTTTTGATCAACCGCTCTTGCTCGGGAGACACACGTGTGGCGACGCTGGCCACCGAAACGGCGCCCGCAAACAGGCCAGTCTGATCGTAGAGCGGCGCAGAGAGGCTGTGGATTTCCGCTTCGAAACTGCGGTCCGAACAGCCAAAGCCGGTAGCGCGCGCGTCGGTGATCAGATCGCTCAACGCCTCCGCTGTGGTGGCTGTATGCGGCGTGAACCTATCCATCTGGGAGAGTGCGGCCTCCAGCATCGCGTCAGGGCCAAAAGCCAGCGCGCAAAGGCCTGATGCCGTCGCATGGAGTGGAAATGTTGTGATGTCGATGATCGCCCGTGTGCCATGACGAGGCGATTCGCAGGACGCAAGCGCGTAGAGTGTGGTGCCCGACACCACCGAGACATGCGCCGTCTCGCCAGTCACGTCGGCGAGCTGCGACAATGGCAATTGCGCCCCAAGCTTGCGCGGGACAGTGGCCTCCCGCACCTGCGCCAACTGTAGGACAGCAGGCCCCAGCCGATAGTGTCTTGTCGTTGGGTTCTGCTCGACAAATCCAGCTGTCTCAAGGGCTTGGAGGTGGCGATATGTGGTTGCCTTGTCGCGCCCGGCAATCCTGCACAGCTGCGACAGGCCGATTTCCGGGCGGTCGGCCGAGAAGTGCGACAGTAATGCCAGCGTTTTGGTTGCAGAGGACATGTCGTCGGTCACCGTTCCTGTGGAGTCAGAAAAAATTTGACACATGATAGATAGCAAGGCAACCTTTTTTGCGAAACACTGGTTTGATATATGAACCAGTCAACGGGAGGGGAAACATGTCGAAATTCAAAAAATCTGTTGCCGCGCTTGCCTTGGTCGCCGCTGCTGCTGCCGGTGCGGTTCATGCCGAATACCCGGAAAAACCCGTAGAATTTGTGGTGCCATGGCCGCCCGGCGATCTGGAGGACGTTCTAACCCGCATGATTGCTGAGGATTTCTCGGCGGCCTATGATGTGCCAACTGCTGTAGTGAACAAACCCGGCGGTGGCGGTGGGCCATTTCCTGGCGCGGTTGCGGTGGCAGAGGCGCCTGCAGATGGCTACACCATCGGCTCCTTTATTATCGCGATCCCGGTGGTTGGTCCGCAGATCGGCATTCCGCAGCTGAGCCCGGATCCATTTGTCCCATTGGGCAATTTTCTGACCTATCCGTTTGTGATCGCCGCCGGCGCTGATGCGCCTTACGATGATATCGCCGGACTGGCGGCTCATGCGGCGCAGAACGATGTTGTGCTGGGGCATTTCGGTGCGCCCTTGGTCCCAACCCAGGTAACATTGGGTTTGGCCAAAGAGCTGGGGTTTTCCTACGCTTCCGATGCGGCGTTTGACGCGCTGGATTGCAACACATTGGCCTCAGGCGATGTGGATGTGATCAACACCACGCTGCAATTGATCCTGCCGTGCCTCGATGAGGTGAAGGTGCTTGCCTCCATCGGTTCAGAGCGGATCCCATTGACGGCCGAGGCGCCAACCGTCGCAGAGCTGGCGCCGGATCTGAACGTCTCTCTTTGGAATGGGCTGTTTGTTCACAAGGAAACCCCACAGGACGTGCGCGACAAGATTATTGCTGTCGCCCAGAAAACCGTGATGTCCGATCGGGCTCAGGCGCTTGCTGCAGAAACAGGCGCGGCGGTCTACTGGCAGCCCGCGGCAGACGTCGTCACGCAGATCCAGACCGACACTGAGACCATGGCCCGGATTGAAAAAATGCTCTCCGAATAAGCACGACCGGGGACGCCGGGCGGTGCGGCCGCCCGGTCACGGCCATTCACGAGCGGGGGGACAGATGTCGCGGGTCAATACGCTTCAAGCCTTATTCAAACGCTATCGCCGACCGGGCGATATCGTGTTTGCCTGGATTATCCTCATTGTGGCGCTGCTGCTGTTGGCGCAGCTTTACGACCAGACCGCGTGGCGCAAGGGTGGGCCGCTGTTTGCCCAACCCCGGTTCTGGCCGGCGGTTTCCCTAACAGGCATGGCAGGGTTTGCGGCATTGCATCTGTTGGGTTCGGCCCTGTCTGAGCGCATCCAAGGCCGCTGGCAGGAGGTCTGGCTCTGGCTGTCCTCACTGGAATATGCCGGTTGGTTTATCGCCTATGCGGCCGTCGTGCCTTATGCGGGCTACCTTCCGGCCACGGTCCTATTCGCAGTCGCCTTGGCCCTGCGTGCCGGATACCGGCGACCAGCCGCGCTTGCCGGTGCGGCAGTCTCGGCAGGGGTGATCGTGCTGCTGTTCAAAACCTTGCTGAAGGTGAACCTGCCCGCTGGCCGTGTTTATGAGGTGCTGCCGGACGGGTTGCGCCAGATCATGCTGACCTATTTCTGAACGGAACATTCGATGGAAAACCTCCTCGCCGGAGCCGAGATGCTTGCACGCTGGGACGTGGTTGTCGCGCTTTTGGTCGGGTCAATCGGCGGCGTCGTGATCGGCGCGATCCCAGGCGTTGGCCCGGCGGTCGCCATCGCAATCCTCCTGCCCGCGACCTTTGCTTTCGACCCGATCGTGGGGTTGACGATGCTGCTGGGGATTTACGGCTCCTCAATGTATGGCGGTGCCATTCCGGCTGTCCTGATCAATACACCCGGCACAGCGGTCAATGCGCTCACCTCCTACGATGGCCACCCGATGACACAGAAAGGCGACGCCCACCGTGCGCTTTCGCTGGCCTATAGCGCGTCTTTCTGGGGCGGAATATTTGGCATTGGTTGCCTGATCCTGTTGTCGCCGGTTTTGGCGCTGGTGGCTCCGATGTTTGGGTCCAGAGAGATATTTCTGGCTGCGCTTCTTGGGGTTATTCTGGTGATCCTCGCCCACCGCGGTCAGATATTCGCAGCCGGTGTCCTGGCCATGTTTGGTATTTTTCTGCAAACCATCGGCCTGGATGCGGTGACTTATACCCAGCGCTACACCTTTGGTCTGACCTTTCTCAGTTCCGGCGTGAATCTGATAGTGGTCGTGCTTGGCCTCTTTGCGCTCAGTCAGGCGTTTTTTCTGCTGACGACCCCGGATAGTAGTCCTGACGCCAAACCGGTGACCGGTCGCATGAGCGCCGGCCTGCGTGAGTTGATGCGCCACAAGCGGGTTGCCACGGTGGCCTCCGGCTGCGGTGTGATCCTGGGCATGATCCCCGGCACCGGGGAGTTCACGGCCCAGTTCATGAGCTACACCTATGCTCAGAAAACCTCCAAGACGCCGGATCTCTTTGGCAAAGGCTCTCCCGAAGGGCTGATCGCCTCAGAGGCTGCAAACAACGCCGTCCCGGCGGCGGCCATGATCCCGCTGCTGGCGCTTGGCATTCCGGGCGAGGCTCTGACGGCTATGATGCTGTCGGTATTCTATGTTCACAATGTCATTCCCGGCCCCCAATTGTTTCAGAACAATATCGATCTGGTCTATGGTCTCTATCTGGCGCTGATCCTGCTGAATGTGATCGTGGTGGCCTTTCTGATGGTGTCCACCAACCTGCTGACCCGGATCATCCGGATCCCGACCCGGTTTCTGGGGATGCTGATCCTGTTGTTGTCCTTTGTCGGGGTCTACTCGCTGCGGAACTCCCTCACGGACTGTATGATTGCTGCGGGGTTTGGCGTGTTCGGCCTGATCCTCAAGCGCCTGAACCTGCCGATTGTGCCGATCATTCTGGGCATGGTTCTGGGCGGCATCATGGAGGTCAAGCTGCGCTCTGCCCTGCCCAGACTCAAAACACCGCTTGATATGATTGACCGGCCGATTTCCTTCATTCTTTTCGCGCTGATCGTCTTGGTTCTGGCGCTGCATATCCGCGCGTTGATGCGGGAATGGCAGCTGCATCAACCGGATGAAGACCATGATTTGCACGACAGCCAGACAAGGTAACCCCAATGGACCAAACCAAAATTGACACCCTGCGTGCGCAGCCTGTGCCGTGTTTTTCACATCTGATTGACGGGCAGCAGGTTGCCGCCTCCGATGGTGCGACGATGGATGTACTTTCGCCCATCGACGGGCAGGTGTTGACCCGGATTGCGCGGGGAACAGCAACGGATATGGAACGTGCCATCACCTCCGCCCGCGCCGCCTTTGAGGACCGCCGCTGGGCCGGCCAACCCCCGGCTGCGCGCAAGAAGGTGCTGATGAAATGGGCGGACCTGATTGAGGCCGACGCGCTGAACCTTGCGGTTCTGGGTGTGCGGGATAATGGCACCGAGATCAGCATGGCGCTGAAGGCCGAACCGGGATCCGCCGCTGCGACCATTCGCTACTATGCCGAAGCGCTGGACAAGATCTATGGCGAAATCGCTCCAACCGCCGGGGACATCCTTGGGATGATCCACAAGGAACCGGTCGGCGTTGTCGGCGCGATCATTCCCTGGAATTTCCCGATGATGATCGGCGCTTGGAAGCTGGCGCCAGCATTGGCCATGGGGAACTCTGTGGTTCTGAAGCCGTCTGAGATGGCGTCACTCTCGCTGATGCGTATGGCGGAACTGGCATTGGAGGCCGGGCTGCCGCCGGGCGTTCTGAACGCGGTCACCGGGGAAGGCGCGGTTGTGGGAGAGACGCTGGGGCTCTCCATGGATGTTGACGTTTTGGTCTTCACCGGGTCCGGGCAAACCGGGCGCCGTCTGATGGAATATGCCGCGCGCTCCAATCTGAAACGTGTGTATCTGGAGCTGGGGGGTAAATCCCCCAATATCGTTTTTGCCGACGCGCCAGATCTGACAGAGGCGGCGAAGGTCACCGCTGCGGGTATTTTCCGCAACGCCGGTCAGGTCTGCGTGGCGGGATCGCGACTCTTGGTGGAGGCCTCGATTCATGACGCCTTTGTCGAAGAGGTGGTGAAGGCAGCACAGGCCATGCGGGTCGGCGACCCGCTCCGGCTCGACACGCAGATCGGCGCGATCAATTCCGAAGCACAGCTGGCCAGAAACCTGCAATGTGTCGCCAAAGCAGAAGCGGAGGGAGGACAGATCGTCACCGGGGGGCAGCGTCTGCTGCCGGAAACCGGTGGCTCTTACATGGCGCCCACGATTGTCACTGGTGTGACGCCTGATGCAACTCTGGCGCAGGAGGAGGTCTTCGGCCCGGTGCTTGCGGTCACTCCGTTTGAGACTGACGCCGAAGCCCTGCGGATTGCCAATGCCACGGTCTACGGCCTCGCGGGCGCGGTCTGGACCTCCGGGCTGAGCCGGGCCCATCGCATGGTGCGGGGCGTGAGAACGGGCGTTATGCACGTCAACACCTATGGCGGTGCCGACGGCACGGTGCCTCTGGGTGGGGTCGGGCAATCCGGAAATGGCTCAGATAAATCGCTCCATGCCATCGACAAATACATCAATCTGAAAACCGCGTGGATGAAGCTCTGAAGGGGGGTGTCATGACCAATAAAACCATTCTGGTGATCGGCACCTATGATACCAAAGATGATGAGTTGAGCTTCCTTGCGGGGGTTATCCGTGACCAGGGCGGCCAGGTGCTGACCATGGATGTCTCGGTGCTGGGCGATCCTGCGACCCCGACCGACTATTCAAAACATGATGTGGCGACGGCTGGTGACAGTTCTATTCAGACCGCTATCGACAGTGGTGACGAAAACACCGCGATGCAGATCATGGCGCGCGGGGCGAGCGTACTGGCGGCACGGCTGTACAGCGCCGCAGCCTTTGATGGCGTGATTGTTCTGGGTGGGACCATGGGCACCGATCTGGCACTTGATGTCTGTTCCGCATTGCCGCTTGGCGTGCCGAAGTACATCGTCTCAACGGTTGCTTTCTCGCCGCTGATCCCAGCCGAGCGATTGGCCCCTGACACCCAGATGATCTTATGGGCGGGAGGGCTATATGGTCTTAACTCGGTGTGCAGGGCCTCGCTTAGCCAGGCAGCTGGGGCGGTTCTCGGCGCGGCGCGGGCAGTGCAGATGCCGGACCCGGATAAACCGCTGATCGGGATCATGTCCCTCGGAACCTCTGCGCTGAAATATGTCATCCCGCTGAAACCGGCGCTGGAGGCACGCGGTTTTGAGGTCGCTGTATTTCACGCCACAGGCATGGGGGGGCAGGCGTTTGAAAGCCTCGCAAAACAGCGCGCCTTTGCCTGTGTTTTTGATTTTTGTACGCAGGAACTTGGGAACCAGATCCACGGATCAGCCATCTCCGCCGGAGCGGACCGGCTGACCAATGCGGGTCTCGCAGGGATCCCGCAGATCGTCGCGCCTGGCTGTTACGATCTCGTGGATGTGGTCGGCTGGCAACCGGTTGCGGAGAAATGGGCCGACCATCCGACCCATGCGCATAATCGCCTGCTGACCTCGGTTGTGCTCAACACGCAGGAGCGGCGGCAGGTCGCGCAGGCCCACGCGACGCAGCTGGCGACAGCCACCGGTCCCGTCGCAGTGATACTACCTGAACGCGGGCTGGGCGAATGGGATCGGGACGGCGCGGATCTCCATGACAGCGCCGGGCTGGCGCGCTTCCTGGCGGAGCTTGAGGCAAGATTACCCGCCCATGTCGCCGCACATCGCATCGACAGCCACATCAACGATGCCGCCTTCGCTGACAAGGTGTTGGACATTTTCGACAGCTGGTGCGCCGAAGGCATCATTTCGCCGGAACGGCGAATTGGTGGATCACCACATTGACACAGGCGATTTTTTACTTAACTTGATAAGTAATATATCACCAATAACCCGCAGGATCCGTGATGCCGCATTTCCAGATCGAATATTCTGCCAACCTTGAGGGGGCGCTGGACATGACGGCACTCTGCGAGGCGCTCCGTGCCGAAGCGGCGCAGATTGACACCTTTCCCACCGCCGGGATCCGCGTTCGCGCCGTTCGGGTGGACCATGTGGCGATGGCGGATGGCAACCCCGTCCACGGGTTCATTGATCTGTCCATCCGTCTGCGCGCAGGGCGCAGCCTTGCGGTCAAGAAAGACGCCACCGCGCGCATATTTGCGGTGCTCTGCGATTTTGCCCGCAGCGCGATGGAGAGCCGCCCCATCGCCCTCTCCGCGGAGATGCGCGACATCGACGCGGAGCTTTCACCCAAATTCGGAAACATCCGCGACCATCTGGAGGACAAGGCATGAGCCAGCTCGACAGCAATATCGGCAAATTGGACGGCTATCTTGCACGGTTCCGCGACACGGGGATCCGGAACCGGATCGCGGGTGCGGATGTGGCCGGAGGGGCGGGCGTATTCCAGACCATATCCCCGGTCGACAAAAGCGTGATCTGTGATGTGGCGCATGGAACGGCGGCTGACATCGACGCGGCCGCTCAGGCGGCGCAGCAGGCCTTCGCGGAATGGCGGGATTTGCCTGCGGTCCAGCGCAAGAAAATACTGATCCGCATTGCCGAGGGCATTGAGGCGCGTGCGGAGGAAATTGCACTCTGCGAGTGCTGGGACACCGGGCAAGCCTATAAATTCATGTCCAAGGCCGCTTTGCGCGGTGCCGAGAATTTTCGCTATTTTGCCGATCAGGTGGTGCAGGCTCGGGACGGCCAGCACCTGCAATCCCCGACGCTTATGAATGTGACCACCCGTGTCCCCATCGGCCCGGTTGGGGTGATCACCCCATGGAACACGCCATTTATGCTCTCTACGTGGAAGATTGCGCCGGCATTGGCAGCAGGCTGCACGGTTGTTCACAAACCCGCCGAAGCCTCGCCTCTGACGGCCCGCGTGCTTGTCGAAATCGCTGAGGAGGCCGGCCTGCCCCCCGGCGTGCTGAACACGGTCAACGGGTTTGGCGATGAGGCAGGCAAGGCGCTTTGTGAACATCCAGCCATCAGGGCCATCGCCTTTGTGGGTGAGTCGCGCACCGGCAGTCTGATTACCAAACAGGGCGCCGACACGCTGAAGCGCAACCACCTCGAACTGGGCGGTAAAAACCCTGTCATCGTTTTTGAGGATGCAGATCTTGAGCGCGCGCTGGATGCGGTGATTTTCATGATCTACTCGATCAACGGGGAACGCTGCACTTCGTCGTCGCGGTTGCTGATACAGGACAGCATCAGGGACGATTTTGAGGCCCGGCTGATCGCGCGCGTCAACAACATCAAGGTTGGCCACCCGCTGGACCCCACGACAGAAATCGGCCCGCTTGTCAGCGAAGAGCATTTCAACAAGGTCACCAGTTATTTTGACATCGCGGCGGAAGAGGGCGCAACAATTGCGGCCGGCGGCGAACCCGTTGGCGACGAGGGGTATTTCATCAGGCCCACCCTGTTCACGGATGCGCGCAATGACATGCGCATCGCCCAAGAGGAGATCTTCGGCCCGGTGCTGACATCCATCCCGTTTACCACCGAAGAGGAAGCGCTGGCACTGGCCAATGACACGGCTTACGGGCTGACCGGTTATCTCTGGACCAATGACCTGACCCGGGCCTTACGGTTCACCGACAGGCTGGAAGCGGGCATGATCTGGGTAAACTCTGAAAATGTGCGCCACCTGCCGACCCCGTTTGGCGGCGTTAAGGCGTCCGGTATTGGTCGCGACGGCGGCGATTGGTCGTTTGAATTCTACATGGAGCAAAAGCACATCGGTTTCGCCACCGGCTCCCACAAGATAACGAAGTTAGGAGCGCTCTGATGCCAGTCCCAGCCCCAAATCTCTATCCCGACTTCAACACCATCCGGCTCAGCCATGTTTGTCTGAACGTCAAGGATCTGGCCGCGTCTCAAAAATTCTATACCGAAATCCTTGGCCTGCAGGTCAGCGATGCGGATGAAAACCGTATCTATCTGCGCGCGATGGAGGAACGCGGCCACCATTGCGTGATCCTGCAACAATCGGACCAGCCGGGCACGGTTGAGGTGATGGGGTTCAAGACCTTTGATGAGGAAGATCTGGATCGTGCCGATGCCTATTTCCGCAAGAAGGGACGGCCAACCGAATGGGTGCAACGCCCGTATCAGGGGCGCACACTGCTGACCTCGGATAACATGGGTATCCCGCTGGAATTCTATCACAAAATGGACCGTCTGGCGCCGATCCACCAGCAGTACCAGCTCTATCGCGGAGTGAAGCCGCTGCGGATCGACCATTTCAACTGCTTCAGCCAGGACGTAGATGCCTCGGTCGCCTTTTACAGTGACTTTGGCTTCCGTGTGACAGAATACACCGAAGACGAGGAGAGCAAGAAACTCTGGGCGGCCTGGCTGCATCGCAAAGGTGGCGTGCATGATATGGCCTTTACCAACGGTACCGGCCCGCGCATGCATCACGTTGCCTTCTGGGTGCCAAACCCACTTAATATCATCGACCTGCTCGATCTGATGGCGACCACCGGTTATGTCGACAATATTGAACGAGGCCCGGGGCGACACGGTATTTCCAACGCCTTTTTCCTCTATATCCTCGATCCCGATGGCCACCGGATTGAGATCTACTGTTCCGATTATCAGACCGTCGATCCCGACCTTGAGCCGATGAAATGGGATCTGAAGGATCCGCAGCGCCAGACGCTCTGGGGGGCGCCGGCCCCGGAAAGCTGGTTCAAACATGGCAGCCGTTTTGTTGGCGTCACGCCAAGGGAGCCGGAGTTGCAAGCCAGCCCGATCATCGCACCATGAAGTTTGCAACCTACAGCGCCAACGGGCAGGTGTATTACGGGGCCGCAACCGATGCGGGGATGATCGCGCTCAGCCCCCGTTTTCCGGCGTGGCCAACGCTCCTGGATGTGATCCGGGAGGGCGGTCTCGATCAACTTGCCGTCGCAGCGACGGACCAACCTATCACCCATAGGGACGTTCGCTTTGAAATGGTGCTGCCCAATGCGCGGCGTATTCTCTGTGTCGGGGTGAATTTCCCGGACCGCAACGCCGAATACAAAGACGGCAGTGAGCAGCCGAAATACATGTCGCTGTTCCCCCGCTTTGCCAGCGGCTTCACCGGTCACAACCGCCCTCTTATCCGCCCGCCCGAGAGCCATATGCTCGATTACGAAGGCGAGGTTGCGATCATCATTGGCAAAGCCGGGCGGCGCATCGCGCAGGCCGACGCCTATGACCATATTGCGGCATTGACCATCTGTAACGAGGGCACCATCCGCGATTGGGTGCGGCACGCAAAATTCAACGTCACCCAGGGCAAGAACTGGGATAACTCCGGTGCCATCGGCCCTTGGCTCGTGCCCTTCGATGATCCTGCGCAGTTGGACACCGCACGGATCATTACGCGTGTGAACGGGGATATCCGACAGGACGATGTCCTGTCGCGCATGATGCACCCGATCCGGCGGGAGATCGAATATATCTCCACCTTTATGACGCTGGAGCCGGGCGATGTCATCGTGACCGGCACGCCGACCGGGTCCGGTGCGCGGCTTGATCCGCCTCAGTACCTGAAACCCGGCGATGTGGTTGAGGTCGAGGTGACAGGGATCGGTACTCTCAGGAATACGATTGAGGACGAACAGCCATGACACCGCAGGACCACGCGCAGGCCGCTGCGGATTTATTGCAGGCGGAGAAGACCGGCCAGCAGATCGGATTGCTCAGCCTGCGGCACCCGGAGATGGGCATGGACGATGCCTATGCGATCCAGACAGCGATCCATCAGGCCAAGCTGGCCCAGGGGCGCCGGGTCATCGGGTGGAAAATCGGGCTCACGTCGAAGGCGATGCAATATGCCCTGAATATCGACATTCCAGATAGCGGTATCCTCTTTGACGATATGCTGTTTGCCGATGGTGGGCGCATCCCCAAGGGCCGTTTTATCCAGCCGCGGGTCGAAGCGGAAATCGCCTTTGTCATGAAAACCGCGATTGGCGGCAGCAATGTCACGCGCACCGATGTGCTGACCGCCACCGATTATGTGGCGCCCGCCCTCGAAATTCTCGACACCCGCATCGCGCGCCAGGACCATGCCACCGGCCAAAGCCGGAATGTCTTTGACACCATTAGCGACAACGCCGCCAATGCAGGTGTTGTGCTGGGCGCTCAGCGCCACTCGGTTGATGCCTTTGATCTACGTTGGGTCGGGGCGATCACCAGCCGGAACAGACAGGTTGAGGAAACCGGTCTCGGGGCGGGTGTTCTCAACGATCCGGTCGAAAGCGTGGTCTGGCTGGCCCGCCGCATGGCGCAATATGGTCAACGCATTGAGCCGGGTCAGATCGTCCTGTCGGGCAGCTTTATCCGCCCGGTCGAATGTCCGTCTGGCACAGAGATCGCTGCGGATTTCGGCCCCTTCGGCTCAGTAGAGATCGGTTTTGCATAATAACGTCAGACGGCCGAAGGCGATCCGCGCTCTGCTGTCTCAGTCCAATTTTCCCGAGGAGCCCCTAGCCTGCAATGGTCGGCCGGGCGCAGGTCACGGCGCCTCTGTTGGAACGCCCCCAAGGACGGGTTTGTTGTTCTTCAGATGGCGCGCCACCAGCTGGCGTTGCTGTCTGCCGCTGGGGATCGGGCAGGCTGAGCGGGCTGCGGCCTGCGGGGCAAGCAGCTCGGGGAACAGCAGGGTGATTTCCTCATAGGCCTCCGGGGGCAGCGCCTTCAGCGCCTCGGCGCCGGTGAACAGACTTTCGGTCGGGGCACCTTCGGCGAAAATCACCTCGTGCTGATCGCACAGCAGGTGGAAATACTCGACCGCCTCGTCGTTCGGCTCAACTAAAATACCGGGAAGCTCCGTCAGGCGCACCGCAGCCACCAGCACCTCGGGGGCTACAAACATCCGCTCCGAGATTTTCGACGACACCAGCATCCGGTGCTGTCGCGACACCAGAAGATCGCGCTCCGGCAGCCCATGACCCAGGGCACCCGCGGTGATTCTGACCGGCCTCAGCTTGGGGTTGTCTGCCACGTCGGCGGCGGAGAGCTTGCGGCTCATCACCATGCGCAAGGGGCGATAGCTGCCGTCTGCGACCCGAACCCGGTCGCCGGCTACAAGGGCCTCGACCGCGATTTGACCGCGATCCGTTTCAATCAGCGTGCCGCGCGCAAAACAGGTGATGTCGGCATAATTCCAGCCCGAGGTATGGTTCTGATAGCTGCCCAACGTCGCGCCGACGGTAAATTCAGAATCCGGTGCGGGCACGAAATACCAACTGCCACCGGTGTTGAAGAAATAGAAGGTCTCGACATGTCCGGTGCCGCCAGTGTCGGTGAAGGAGACATTGATCGCATAAGGCGTCCCCGTAGACCCGTTGAAGGCACCGCCGTTGATGCTGATGCTTTCATTGCCGTCGCCACTCCCCTGATAGGACGCGTCGTCATCGTCCAAGGTGGCGGTGTAGGAGGTGTTGTACTGGGCGTTGTAGCCGGTCCCGCTCCACCTGAAGGCTGTGACTGTATACTGTGGCATCGCGCTACCCTCGCGATCCGGTATCGGCGGGGGCACCGCCCGACAGCGACTGATCTGACAGTGGTTGGTCCGACAGCGATTGGAACAGCTGGCGCAGACCGGCTGGGGTCAATTTATACTGGATTGCATCAGCTCCCAGGTCAGCCTCAACCGGCTGACGTTCCGCCGGATCAACCGCAACCCCGTTGCTGGATTTCAGTGCGGCGCAAAATGCTGCGTTCTTGCTCATCGCCATAAACCTCGGCTCACTCTTCAGGCAGGACTCTCTACCACTTTAGGGCAGTGTGCCGTTTCTCCAAACATATTATCCATTTGCACGGCCATCCGGGTGCCGGCTGTCGCTCGGATGGCAGCTGACCTAGGGGAATTTAACCGGGGTTTTTCGTGGCAACAATGGGGGCATAAAGCTCCGCGCGGGATTGTTGCACCCCGGTCTGTTGCGCACCGGTCGTTTGCGCGCCGGTCGGTTAAACCCCGGTCTGGTGCCGGGCGTTCTTATTGCGCAGACACAAACCCAGGGGCTGCGCCTTGCGTCAGGATCAGCGCAGCGGCAGATGCCCCAGATGATCCTCGCCGCGCTGCCGCGCCAGTTTCATCTGTTTCTGGCGTTCACGAAACCGGGCCTTGTCCGCCTCTGAGGTTTCATTGATGCAGAGATGGCAGGATACGCCCTGTTCAAAGGCGGGGTTGGCCTTGTCCTCAGGCAGAATGGGACGGCGGCAGCCGTTGCACAGCTCATGCGGGCCTTCCTGCAATCCGTGGCCAACAGACACCCGGCTGTCAAAGACGAAACATTCGCCATTCCAGCTGCTGTCCTCTTTCGGCATTTCCTCAAGGTAGCGCAGGATGCCACCTTTCAGGTGATAGACGTCCTCAACACCCTGCCCAATAAGGAAGTTGGTGGATTTCTCACAGCGGATGCCGCCGGTGCAGAACATCGCCACGCGTTTGTTGTGAAACCGGTCCTTGTTCTCTTCCCACCAGGCGGGGAACTCGCGAAAACTCTCGGTCTTCGGATCTATGGCGCCCTCAAAGGTGCCGATGGCAACCTCGTAGTCATTGCGGGTGTCGATCACCACCACATCGTCGGAGCGGATCAGATCATTCCAGTCTTCCGGCTCCACATAGTTGCCAACGCGGGCGCGCGGATCAATGTCCGGCTGGCCCATGGTCACGATCTCTTTTTTCAGCCGCACCTTCATCTTGCCAAAGGCGGGCTTATCGCTGCTGGCTTCTTTCCAGTCCAGATCGCTGCATCCCGGCAGCGCCCTGATATGCGCCAGCACCGCATCAATCCCGGCCCGCGGACCGGCGATGGTGCCATTGATCCCCTCCTGCGCCAGCAGCAGAGAGCCTTTGACCTGCTGCGCCTCGCACAGCGTCAGCAGCGCCGGTTTGATGGCGGCAGGGTCGTCGAAACGGGTGAAGTGATAGAGCGCAACAATCGTATACATGGCGCCGCTTTACACCAAGCAGACAAGCCGCTGCAAGGTCACGGGCCGCGACATTGGCGCAGCTTTGTTGACGGGTGGGTGTGCGACGCGTACCCCTGTCACCAAAGATGCGGAGACCTTTATGACCAAAGCTTTGATCGTGATTGATGTGCAGATGGATTTTTGCCCGGGCGGCGCTCTCGCGGTGCCGGAGGGGGATCAGGTTGTGGCCCCGATCAATGCGATGATGGCGCAATATGATGCCGTCCTGATGACTCAGGATTGGCATCCCGGTGACCACAGCTCCTTTGCCTCGCAACATCGCGATTCTACCGCGTACGACGTGATCGAGATGCCCTATGGTCCACAGGTTCTGTGGCCGGATCATTGTGTGATCGGCAGCGCAGGCGCCCAGTTCCATCCAAAACTGGATCTGCGTGGCGATCTCATTCTGCGCAAAGGCTACCGCCGTGAGATTGACAGCTACTCGGCGTTCTTCGAGAATGATCAGAGCACACCAACAGGGCTGCATGGCTATCTGCAAGAGCGTGGGATTAACCGCCTGACGCTGGTGGGTCTGGCGACGGATTTCTGCGTCGCCTTCTCGGCGTTGGATGCCGCGCGGTTGGGCTATGATGTCACGGTTGATCTGGCGGCCTGCCGGGCGATAGATCTCGATGGCTCCCTGAAGAGGGCCACTGCCAATATGGAGGCAGCAGGCGTGTGCCTGCTTGGTACCCTTGGGTAAGTTATTAACGAATTGACGATACTAAAGACTCGTCGTCATCAGGGACCTAGCAAACAGATGCCGCAGGCCGATGCGCTCAAAACTGGGCCATTAGAAACCTACAATAGGCGATACAGCCAGCGCGGGCTGCTCAACCGGTATGCGGAAGGGCGGGGTCGCTATTTTGCCTATCGTCAAATGACGATGGCGGGACTTTCCGCGCTGATCGGACTGCTCACCTTTCCCCTGGTTGGTCTGGTCGTCTTCTTCGTCGCCTTTCTTGGGGACATGCTGGATACGGTGTACCTGGCTCGGTCGGCTCCCATTGGGGAGACCGCCCGCTATCGGCATGTGCAGGTGATCAGCACGATCACCGCTGCTATTCAGGCCCTATCGCTGGCGTTTCTGGCTTGGTCACCGTCGATATTCATGCATTCTGAGGATCATCTTCATCAGGCCCACGCCACGCCGCTTTTTACCGTTGGTATTCTGGTTGGTGCAGCAATCAATGCCACCGTGATCCTGCCTTACCATGTGTCTGCCGGGGTTACGCGTCTTGCGATCTATGGCCTGACTCCCTTGGCAACGATTGCGATTGAAACCGTCAATGGAACCGGCGGTGGGATAGCCGATGTGCAACTGTTCCAGATGGCTGGTCTGGGCGTGCTCTACTTCAGTGTCTTCTTCTTCGTCAGTTTTATCTCCGGTCGCTACAATCGCAGCCGCAAGAACACATTGGCGATGGCGCTGCAGCACAAGCAGCTGGCTCAGATCAATGCCAAACTTCAGGCTCAGCAATTGCAAGCACAGCGGCTTGCTTTGGTGGCAGAAAACGCCAATGACAGCGTATTCCTCATGGATGAGGAGGGCCGGATCACCTGGGTGAATGAGGCATTTACCCGGATTACCGGCTACCGCTACGATGAGGCGATTGGCAAGATGCCGGGTACGCTGCTCAACGGGAATGACACCGATATGGCCGTTGTCCGCGCGCTTGAGAAAGGGCGTGCCACCGGCAAACCCTTCCGGTTGGAGATCTGCAATCGGCGCAAGGATGGCCAGCTTCTGTGGCTGGAGACCAATCAGGTGCCGATGCTGCGTGACGATGGTACGGTGGAAACCATCATCGCGGTTGAGCGTGATGTCACCGCCGCGAAACAATATGAACAGCAGCTGAAAGATGCCCGGATCGCCGCCGAGGAGGGCGCGCGGGTGAAATCCGAATTCCTCGCCACCATGTCCCATGAAATCCGGACCCCAATGAATGGGGTCATCGGCATGGCGCAGATGCTGGAACGCACCCAGCTGGATGAGGACCAGAAACTCTATGCCGACACCATCCTCGGCTCGGCGCGCACCCTGCTGTCGCTGATCAACGATGTGCTTGACCTATCCAAGATGGACGCTGGTGAGGTGATCCTCAGCGAGGTGGATTTTGATCTGCCTGCCTGTTTCCAGCAGACCCTGCAACTGTTTGAACCGCAGGCGCAGGAGAAAGGCATCACCCTTGAGCTGGATATTGCACCGGATGTGCCGCGGATGATCAACGGCGATGACCGGCGGTTGCGTCAGGTGTTGCTGAACTTGGTCGGCAATGCGGTGAAATTCACCGAATCCGGCGGCGTCCGGGTCGCGGTTTCCACCAGCCGCGTTGGGGACCGGCTGCGCCTGCGCTTCTCGGTGGCCGATACCGGCATCGGCATTGCCAAGGAGAAGCAGGATCAGATCTTTGAACGGTTCTCTCAGGCCGATGCGGCGATCACCCGGCGGTTTGGTGGCACCGGTCTTGGCCTCACCATCTCGCGCCTGCTGTGCGAGGCGATGGGCGGCGAAATTGACGTCACCTCGGACCCGGGCAAAGGGGCCTGTTTCTCGGTGCATATGCGGATGCAACCTGCCACCGGATCCGGCCTCGCCGAGATTGCCGACAGCGCCCAGCACCTGGGCCGGTCCCTAGACGGGATGCGCATCCTCGTGGCGGAGGACAACCGGATCAACCGCCTTCTCGTGGAGAAATATCTGCAGGATGAACCTGTTACACTCGAATTCGCCATGGATGGGGCGGAGGCGATGGAGAAAACGCCGGGCTTCGACCCCGACGTCATTCTGATGGACATGTCGATGCCGGTGATGAACGGGCTGGATGCCACCCGCAATATCCGCGAGATGGACATTCGTCAGCCGGTGATTGCGGCGCTGACCGCCAACGCCTTTGACTCCGACCGCGAGGCCTGTCTGAAGGCGGGAATGGATGATTTCCTCAGCAAACCGATCAATCGCGATGATCTGCTTGCTGTCCTGCGCAAACATAGCCCTGCGCAAGGGCGTCGCGTCGTGGTCTGATTTCCTTTGCTCCCGGCTGCGGGCTGTTTTATCAACCATTGAAACACGATGGATGAGGCCGCCTGTGGACATTGCAACCCGCGTCTATAACCACAAGTGGAAGATTGATCCGATTGTGCGATCCCTGATCGATACGGATTTTTACAAACTGCTGATGTGCCAGTCGGTGTTTCGCAATCGGCGCGACACCCATGTACGGTTTTCGCTCATCAACCGCTCCAAACATATCCCGCTGGCGGATCTGATTGACGAGGGTGAGCTGCGCGAACAGCTGGACCACATCCGCTCCCTGTCGCTGTCACGTGGCGAAAGCACCTGGCTGCGCGGCAACACCTTTTACGGAAAACGCCAGATGTTCCGCCCCGACTTCATGGAGTGGTTCGAAGGGTTGCGCCTGCCCCCCTATGAGCTGGAGCGTAAGGGCGACCAATATGAGCTGACGTTTGAGGGCAAGTGGCCCGAGGTCATGCTCTGGGAAATCCCGGCGCTCTCGGTACTGATGGAACTGCGCAGCCGCGCGGTGATCAACAGCATGGGCCGGTTCGAACTGCAGGTGCTCTACGCCCGCGCCATGACCCGTGTCTGGGAAAAAATCGAACAGCTGCGCGATATCGATGGCCTCAGTATTGCCGATTTTGGCACCCGCCGTCGGCATGGGTTTCTATGGCAGGATTGGTGCGTGCAGGCCATGATGGAGGGGCTGGGCGACAAATTCACCGGCACCTCCAACTGCCTCATTGCGATGCGTCGCGAGGTCGAAGCCATCGGCACCAATGCCCATGAACTCCCCATGGTCTATTCTGCACTGGCAAAGGATGATGCGGCGCTTGCTCAGGCGCCCTATGACGTGCTGTCCGACTGGCATGATGAACACGAAGGCAATCTGCGCATCATCCTGCCCGATACCTATGGCACCCGGGGCTTCCTGGATCGCGCGCCTGATTGGTTGGCGGGGTGGACCGGCATCCGCATCGACAGCGGCGATCCGGCCAGCGGCGCGGAAACCGCCATTCGCTGGTGGCAGGACCGCGGCGAGGATCCGCAGGACAAACGGGTGATCTTCTCCGACGGGCTGGATGTGGCCAAGATCAAGGAACTGCACGCGCAATTCTCAGACAGGACCAAAGTGTCCTTTGGCTGGGGAACGCTGCTCACCAATGATTTCCGCGGGCTGGTGCCGGGCGATGCGCTGGCCCCCTTCTCGCTGGTGTGCAAGGCGGTTTCTGCCAATGGTAACCCTACCGTGAAACTCTCCGACAACCCGGAGAAGGCGATGGGGCCGCAAGCGGAAATCGACCGCTACAAGCGGGTGTTTGGCGTCGGAGAACAGACCAGCCAGGCGGTAATCGTCTAGCAATACTTCGCGTATTTTGCGGCCGGTCTGGCAAGGGTCCCAACAAGTTGCGGCAACAGATCTGCCCCAATGTTTCGCACGCGAAACAATTGGGCAGATCCTATGACCTAAACGCCGGGCGTCAGTCTAACCGTGATACGCCGCGACGGTTTTCAGCTGCGAAAACCCATACAGCGCCTCAAAGCCCTTCTCGCGCCCGTGGCCGGATTTGCCAACCCCGCCAAAAGGCAGCTCAACCCCGCCCCCGGCACCGTAGTTATTGAGGAACACCTGACCCGCGCGCAGGCGTTTGGCCAGCCGCATCTGCCGCGCACCATCGCGGGTCCAGAGGCCTGCAACCAGACCATAATCGGTGCTGTTGGCAATCCTGACCGCCTCGGCCTCATCCTCAAACGGGATCAGCACCTGCACCGGGCCAAAGATCTCCTCCTGCGCCAGCGGATGATCCGCCGCGACATCGGCAAACAGCGTCGGGCACACATAGGCGCCGCTGTCGCTGGCCTCCTCGCTCAGCACGCCCTGGCCCGCGATGGTCAGATCCGCACCTTTGGCCAGATAGCCTTCAACGATTTCTTTCTGGCGGGCGGAAATCAGCGGTCCCAGACGCAGGTCAGACAGGGCCGGGCCGACGGTCAGCTGGCTATAGGCCTCGGCCATTGCGGCGCGCAGCTGATCATAAACACCGCGCTGCACCAGAATACGCGAGGCGGCAGAACAGGTCTGGCCGGCATTCTGGATCCCTGCATTCACAAGGAAGGGCAGGGCAGCATCCAGATCGGCATCGTCAAACACCAGCTGCGGGGACTTCCCGCCCAGCTCCAATGTGACCGGCACCACATTGGCCCCTGCGGCCTGCTGCACCAGCGCCCCGGTTCTGACCGACCCGGTGAAGGAAATATGATCAACACCCGGATGCCCCGCCAATGCCGCGCCGGCCTCGGCACCTATGCCGGGCACCACGTTCAGCGCACCTGCGGGCAACCCGGCCTCCACCGCGATCTGGGCAAAGGCGAGTGCGGTCAGGCAGGCTTCCTCAGCGGGTTTCAGGACGCAGGCATTCCCCATGGCCAGCGCCGCCCCAACCGAGCGGCCAATGATCTGCATCGGATAGTTCCAGGGCACGATATGCCCCGTCACCCCATGCGGTTCACGTAGGGTGTAGACGGTGTAGCCGGACTGATAGGGGATGGTTTCGCCATGCAGTTTATCCGCCGCGCCACCGTAGAATTCCAGATACCGCGCCAGCGCCACCGCATCGGCGCGCGCCTGTGTCAGCGGTTTGCCGACGTCCATCGCCTCCAGCTGAGCGAGGGTCTCGACACGGTCCAGCACCATCGCACCCATCCGGGCCAGCAACCGCCCCCGTTCGGTTGCGGTCATCTCTCCCCAATCCCCCTCCAAGGCGACGCGGGCTGCGGCAACAGCCGTATCAATGTCGCGCGCGTCACCGCAGGCGATCTGGCAAAGGGGGCTGCCATCCGACGGGTTTGTCAACGGCAGGGTGTCGCCCCCGGCAGGCGCTTCCCAGCGGCCACCAATCAAGCAGAGTGCCGGATCAAACCAAAGCGGTGCTGCGTCAGTCATTCTGGTCTCCTGCAATGTAAAAACTGTAGCTCTTCACCTGATGTTCGGTGAACGGGGCGCCATCGCGCAGTTGTTCAACCCCTTTGATCGCACTCAGGCAGGTGCCCCAGAACGCCGCCGCATTTGGGGATCCGGCAGAAATGCCCATGCGCCAGTAGCCGGGAAATTCGGCAAAGATCAGGCTGGCGGCTGCATGGCCGTGCCCCTGCCTGCGATAGGCCGGATCAATCGCAAACTCCGACAGCTCACGGCGGTCATCGGGCAGGTTCAGCACGATGGCAAAGCCGATGCGATCCTCACCCTGGCGGATCCAGAACGCGGTGACATCCTTGCGGTGCAGCATCTGGCCAGCCCGTTCGCTTGGGTCGATCCGCAGATCGGGGGCAATTTCGGAATAATAGCGGGTCAGCGCCGCCGCAAGCCGCGCCCGTTCGCGGGGCAGGATCAAGGTCAGTCGAAAGCTCATGCCGACCCCGTTTCCAGATCAGGCAGCACCGGGGCGGCGGCGATCAGGGATTGCGTGTAGGAATGTTTCGGGTTGCAAAAGAGGTCTTCGGTATCGCCATGTTCCACGATCCGGCCCTTTTGCATGACCAGACAGCGGTCGGTCATGCTGCGCACCACATGCAGATCGTGGCTGATGAACAGATAGCTGAGCCCATAGGTGCGGCACAGGTCGGCCAGCAGATCAAGGATCTGCGCGCGCACGGAGACATCCAGCGCCGAGACCGCCTCATCAAACAGGATTAGATCAGGCCGGGTGATGAGCGCGCGGGCAATGGCAATGCGCTGGCGCTGACCGCCGGAGAACTGGTGGATATAGCGCCCTGCATCATCGGGGGTGAGGCCAACCGCGCTTAGCGCTTCGGCTACACGATTGTCCCGCTCCTGCCCGGTGGGGGCGTCAGGGACGCCGTGGAAGGGTTCGGTGATCAGCCGTGCCACCCGGTGGCGGGGGTTGAAGCTGCCAAAGGGATCTTGGAACACCACCTGCATTTTGCGCCGTTGCTCTGTCGTCAGCCCCTTGCCCGACAGGGGGGAGCCATCCAGCAGGATCTCGCCCCCTTGCAGCGGTTCCAGCCCCAGTATGGCGCGGGTCAGGGTGGACTTCCCGCAACCGGATTCCCCGACCAGTCCCAGCCGCTCCCCTCGCTGCAGAGTGAAGCTGACGTGGTCCACCGCGCGCATTTGTTCGGCGGGTGCAAACAGGCCCCTGCGCGGCAGGGGATAGTCACGCACCGCGTTGCGTACCTCCAACAGCGGCGTGCTCTGCGGATCCGCAGCAGTGGCGGCGGGCAGGTTGGCCTGATGGTTCGATGCAGCAAAGAGTTTCTGGGTATAGGGATGGCGGCGCGTGGCAAGGAGTTGCGCCGTGGTGCCGGTCTCCACCACCTCGCCCTTGCGCATGACCACGATGCGATCGGCCATGTCGGCCACAACCGCGAGATCATGGGTGATGATGATCATCCCCATGCCGTAGTCCCGCACCAGATCGCGCAGCAGATCAATGATCTGCGCCTGCGTGGTCACATCCAGCGCGGTTGTCGGCTCATCCGCGATGAGCAGGGCGGGGCGCATGGCGATGGCCATCGCGATGACCACCCGCTGTCGCTGCCCGCCAGACAGCTCATGCGGATACCGGCTGAGCGGGAAGCGCTCCGCCGGCAGGCCAACCCGGTCCAGCAGGCTGCGCGCCTCGGCTTCGGCATCCGCTTTGGTCGCGCTGCTGTGCAGGAGGAGGGTTTCCATCACCTGGTCGCCAATGCTCTGCACCGGATTGAGCGCGCTCATCGGTTCCTGAAACACCATGCCGATTTTGCGCCCGCGCAGATCGCACATCTGCTCTTCGCTCAGCGCCAACAGATCCTGCCCCTCAAGGCTGAGATGCCCCGACAGACGCGTGCAAGTGGGCAGGAGGCGCAGAATAGTCAGTGCGGTCAGGGATTTCCCGGACCCGCTTTCGCCGGTGATGGCCAGGATCTCGCCAGGGTCCACCGACAGGGAGACCTCCCGCAGAATCGGAAAGGCCCCGATGGAGAGCGACAGGTTAGTGACATCAAGGAGGGTCATGCGCGGCCGTCCTGCAATTTGGGATCAAGCCAGTCACGCAACCCGTCGCCCATCAGGTTGAGGCCCAGAACGGTGAGGATGATCGCACAGCCCGGCACCAGCGCCATATGCGGGGCGAGGCTGACCATGGTCTGCGCATCCGCCAGCATCCGCCCCCAGCTGGGCACAGGCGGCTGCGCGCCAAGGCCGACGTAGCTGAGGCCGGCTTCGGCCAGAATGCCGAGCGAGAACTGGATGGTGCCTTGCACGATCAGCAGGTTGGCGACATTGGGCAGGATATGTTCGGCTGAAATCCGCGCCGACCCCTTGCCAGCGACACGGGCGGCCAGAATGAACTCCCGCTGCCAAAGCGACAGCGCCGCGCCACGGGTGACGCGGGCAAAGACGGGAATGTTGAAAATGCCGATGGCGATGATGGCATTGATCGCACCGGCGCCAAGGATCGCGGTGATCAGGATGGCGATCACCAGCGACGGGAAGGCAAAGACCAGATCATTGGCCCGCATGATGCCTTCGTCCAGCCAGGAACCCCGTTTGGCCGCGGCGGCTAGGCCCAAGGGCACGCCAAGCCCCATGCCGATCCCCACGGCGACCAGCGCCACTGCAATCGAGGTGCGCGCGCCGACCATGATCATCGACAGGATATCGCGGCCAAAGTGGTCGGTGCCAAGCCAGTGTATGGCGTTTGGGGCTTGCAGCTTGGCGGGGATGTTCAGGGCAGTGTGGTCGTAAGGCGTCCAGATGAAGGACAGCAGTGCGGCCAGCAGCACCAGCGCGGAGAGGATTCCGCCAAGGATGAGACTACGGGTCATCGGGGACCTCGCGTGTCGCGGAGTGGCTTGCGTCCGACCCTGGGTGGGTGCAAAGCGCCCTCCCGGGGGGAGGGTCGGGCGCTGCCCGGCTGTGCCGGACATGTGTGAGCCATGTGGTTTGTCATCCGCGCCCCCGCAGTCTGGGATCGACCAGCGCATAAGTCAGATCGACCAGGAAATTCACCATGATGACGGCAAAAACCAAGAGCATTACGACGCTTTCCACCACGATCAGATCACGGGCGGAAATGGCCTGAAACACCAGCCGCCCCAGACCGGGCAGGTAGAACACCTGCTCAATGATGATTGCGCCTGCGAGGAGGAAGGAAAACTGCAACCCGATGATGGTCAGCACCGGGATCAGCGCATTGCGCAGCCCGTGACGCCAGAGCGCTTGGCGTTGGCTCAGCCCTTTGGCGCGGGCGGTGCGGATGAAATCCTCGCCCAGAATATCCAAGAGAGCCGAGCGCATGACGCGGGCCAGAATGGCCGCCTGTGGCAGGGCAAGCGCGATGGCGGGCAGGGTGAGGGAGTGCAGCGCGGCAAACGGCCCGGCCTCCCAGCCGACAAAGCCACCGGCGCTGAACCAGCGCAGATTGATGGCAAAGACAAGAACCAGCATCATCGCAAACCAGAAATTCGGGACGGCGACCCCTAGCTGGGTTGCGCCCATCACCGCGACATCGCCTGACCTGCCCCGACGCGCGGCGGCATAGATGCCAGCAGGCAGGGCAATCAGCGTTGACAGCGTCAGCGCATAAAGCGCAAGCGGCAGCGACACCCAGAGCCGGTCGGCGATCATCTGCGCGACCGGCGTACGATAGGTATAGGAGGTGCCGAAATCACCCTGCAACATACCGGTGAACCAGCTGATATAGCGGGCGAATTTCCCCTCATCCAATCCCAACTCACTGCGCAGGGCAGCGATGGTGTCGGGTTGCGCGTTGATGCCCAGCATGAAGGACGCTGGATCCCCCGGCGCGATCTCAATCACGAAAAAGATCACCCAAGAGGCAATCACAAGGCTGACGATCAGCGACAGCAGGCGTTTGGCGAGGTAGCGTCCCATTGGCGGCAGGTTAGGGGGGCGCTGGGCGCGGGTCCAGAGCGGGCAGGCTCCGACTTGGAGAAAACGGCAAAAACATTTATTTCACAGCGCCATAGCATGATCGTAAAAGGCGAAGATGTGCGGTTATCGCGCGGCTGTTGCTGCCGTTGGATCTGCGGGGTTTGGCGCAGCAAAGTTCCGCGCTATTTCTGGGCGCATGACACAATTTCCTGCTGCTTCTGCTCTGTCTGCCACCGCTGATGCGGTCCCGCCCTCCGACCCGCTGGGGGCGCCGGTTTTTATCGGCTCTGAGATCTATCGCGGGTCCAGCTATGGGCGGATGCATCCGCTTCGGGTACCGCGCGTATCAACGGTAATGGATCTGACGCGGGCGCTGGGCTGGTTGCCGTCGGCGCAGTATCAGACCTCACCGCGGGCGAAACCGGCGGCGCTGGAACGCTGGCACAGTGCGGAGTATATCGCCGCGCTTCAGGCGGCGGAGCGGGCGCAGGCGGTGAGCGATGAGGTGAAGGCGCGGCATCATATCGGAACGATTTCCAACCCGGTGTTCCCGGAGATCTATCGCAGGCCCGCCACGGCGGCGGGTGGGTCGATCCTCGCGGGGGAGCGGTTGGCCGCAGGGGGCGTGATCTACAACCCGGCGGGGGGCACCCATCATGGGATGCCGGATCGGGCCAACGGGTTTTGCTATCTCAATGATCCGGTGCTGGCGATGCTGTCGCTGCGCCATCACGGCGCGCAGCGGATTGCCTATGTCGATATCGATGCCCATCACGCGGATGGGGTCGAGCATGGCTTTGCCGGCGATCCGGATGTGCTGATGATCTCAACCCATGAGGAGAACCTCTGGCCCAAGACGGGGCAGCTGGCCGATGATGCGGGCGGCAGTGCGCTGAACCTGCCGGTGCCGCGCAGGTTCAATGACAGTGAGATGGCCTATATCCGTGAGGAGCTGATTCTGCCTGCGGTGGCGGATTTTGCGCCGGATGCGGTCGTTCTGCAATGCGGGGCGGATGCAGTCACCGAGGATCCGCTGGCGCATCTGGACCTGTCCAACACTGCCCATTGGTCGGTTGTTGCGGCGCTGCGACCGCTTGCGCCGCGCTATCTGGTGCTGGGCGGCGGGGGTTATAACCCCTGGTCGGTCGGGCGGCTGTGGACCGGGGTGTGGGCGACGCTGAACGGGCATGAGATCCCCGATCGTCTGCCACCAGCGGCAGAGCAAGTCCTGCGCGGGCTGGAGTTCAAGGGGCATCGTTTGGGGCGGAACCCGCCAGAGCATTGGTTCACAACCTTGCGGGATACACCGCGCCCCGGCCCCGTGCGCGATCAGATCCGCGCGTCGGTGGCGCAGCTGCGTCGGCGTCGTGGGCTTGGCTGAAAGACGGGGAAGAGACAACAGCGCCCGGTCAGGGGCGCTGTCGTTTCGGCTCTAATACTGGGTATTTGGGCCTATTTTGCCCAGCTAACCCCGGTCAGGTCAGTGGCCTGGGTGGGGGCGTTGGCCCAGAGCCCTTGCAAATCTGCCTTGGCCACGCTGAGCGCGGCGAGCTGGAACAGGAAGCCGTTCACATAGTCCTGCGCGATGATCTCCTGCGCCTGTTGCAGCATCTTGGTGCGGGCGTCGGGATCGGTGGTGCCGGTCAGATCTGCCATCAAATCCTGGAATGCGGCGTTGTCATACTGGAAGTAGTAATCGGGCCGGGCGTAGATGCCGATATCCATCGGTTCGGTATGGCTGACGATGGAGAGGCCAAAATTCTTGCCCCGGAACACGGTTTCCAACCACTGCGCCCATTCCACATTGATGATCTCGGCGGTGATGCCGACCTCAGCCAGTTGCGCGGCGATGATCTCTCCCCCCCGACGGGCGTATGACGGCGGCGGCAGGTGCAGCGTGGTGATGAAGCCATCGGGAAAGCCCGCCTCAGCCAGCAGCGCGCGGGCCTTCTCCGGGTCATGGGCGCTGGTGCCGGTCAGGTCGACATAGGCCGGGTTGTGGGGGGCGAAATGACTGCCGATCGGGGTGCCGTAGCCAAACATCGCGCCATCAATGATCGCCTGACGGTCAATCGCATGGGCCACAGCGGCGCGGACCTTGGCGTTGTCGAAGGGCGCCTGCTTGTTGTTGATCGACAGAATCGTCTCCCCCTCGGTGGAGCCGATGAGCACCTGAAACCGCGGGTCGGCCTCAAACTGCGGCAGGTTCTCTGGCGCGGGGAAGGCGGAGAAGGCATCCACATCTTCAGCCATCATCGCGGCAAAGGCGGCGGTCGGATCGGAGATGAATTTGAAGGTCGCCGCACTTAGCGCCGGGGCCTCCCCCCAGTAATCCGGGTTGCGGGCAAGGTCGATGCGGTCGCCCTGCACCCAGTTGGTGAAGGTGAAGGCACCGGTGCCGACGGGGGCAGTCTTGATCGTGTCGATGCTCTCTGGCGCGACGATGACGGCGTCCCCCCATGCGAGGTTGAACAGAAGGTTGCCGTTGGGCTGTGACAGGGTGAGCCGCACCGTCAGCGGATCCACTACATCCACACTGGCGATATCGGCAAACAGTGCTTTCTGGGCGTTTGTGCTCTCCTCGGCGCGGGCGCGGTCGAGGCTGAATTTCACATCCTCCGCGTCCATTGTGGTGCCATCATGGAAGGTCACGCCGTCGTGCAGGGCGAAGGTATAGGTCAGCCCATCCTCGGAGATCTCCCAGCTCTCAGCAAGGCCGGGCACTACCGCTCCATCGCCCATGAAGCGGGTCAGCCCCTCAAAGACGTTGGAGTAGAGCACCTGATCAATGGCACCGGCGGCGGCGCTGGTGGGATCAAGATGCGGCGGTTCAAGCTGCAGGGCCACGGTGACGGTGTCGCGCGCGGAGGCGGCCCCGGCCAGAATGGCCAGCGCGGAACTGGCGGCAAACAGGAATGGCAGTCGTGTCATCGGTGGTGTCTCCCTACTGTGGTGGCGGTCTTTTGTGACCTTTCGGAAAACTGTTCCGCATTTTCCGTCAGGTAATCAAGGTTGACGGGACATTTCGCCCCCTAGAAGCGCGCAGCGTAAATTGCTAGCGGTGCGCAATGCGAACGGAGAGGACAGCATCATGAGTGCAACGGCCCGCAAAATGGCACCCAATGCCGAGGATATTCGCGCCCGCAAAGGCGGCCCTCCGCTGGTGAGCCTGACCGCCTATACCACACCGATGGCACAGGTGATGGATGGTCACTGCGATTTTGTGCTGGTGGGCGACAGCGTCGGCATGGTGCTTCATGGGCTGAAGTCCACGCTGGGGGTCACCATGGAGATGATGATCCTGCATGGGCAGGCGGTGGCGCGCGGGCTGAGCCAGGCGATGATGGTGATCGACATGCCGTTTGCCAGCTATGAGGAAGGCCCGGCGCAGGCGTTTCGCAATGCCGCGCGGCTGATGGCGGAGACGGGCGCCGGCGCGGTGAAGCTGGAGGGTGGCGTGGAGATGGCAGAAACCATCCGCTTCCTCGTCGAACGTGGCATTCCGGTGATGGCGCATATTGGCCTGACGCCCCAGTCGATCAACACGCTTGGCGGTTACAAGGTACAGGGCCGCGATGCGCAGGCGGAGGCGGTGCTGGCCGATGCCCATGCGGTGGCGGAGGCTGGCGCGTTTTCGGTGGTGCTGGAGAAGGTGCCGCAGGGGCTCGCGGATCGGATCACGGCGGAGGTCGCCATTCCCACCATTGGCATTGGGGCCAGTGCGGGCTGTGATGGCCAGATCTTGGTCGTGGATGACATGCTGGGATTTTTCACCGCCTTTAAGCCGAAGTTCGTGAAACGCTATGCCGATCTCGGCCCCTTGGCAGAGGCGGCGATTTCCGAGTATGCAGCCGAGGTGCGCGCGCGCAGCTTCCCCGCGCCCGAGCATGTGTTTGCAGACCAGGCCCCGGCTGCCGCCAAGACGGCCGCATCCACGGCCCCGCAAAAGGACTGACCCCATCATGACTGCCCCGATTCTGCGCCGCCTGAGCGACCTGCGCGCGTTGCATTCCGACTGGCGCCGCGAGGGTGCCCGTATTGGTCTGGTGCCCACCATGGGTGCGCTGCACGAGGGGCATCTGTCGCTGGTCGCTGCGGCCAAGGCGGCCTGCGACCGGGTCATCGTCACGATTTTTGTGAACCCCAAGCAGTTCAACAATGCCGAGGATCTGGCGAAATATCCCCGCACGGAACTGGCGGATGCGGAGAAACTGGCCCCCTACGGTGTTGATGCGATCTATGTGCCGGATCCCGATCAGATCTACCCGGAGGGCTACGCGACCACTGTGTCGGTGGCGGGGCTGACTGATGTGCTGGAGGGCGAGTTTCGCCCCGGTCATTTCGACGGGGTGGCCACGGTGGTCGCCAAGCTGTTCCTGCAAAGCGGTGCGGATGCGGCGTTTTTTGGCGAGAAGGACTATCAGCAGCTGATGGTGGTTACCCGTATGGCGCGGGATCTGGACATTCCGATCACCGTGCAGGGCTGCGCCACCGTGCGCGAGGTCTCTGGCCTGGCCATGTCGTCGCGCAATTTGCGGCTCTCGCCTGAGGCGCTGGGCAAGGCTGGGCAGCTTTATCCGGTGCTGCGGGATCTGGCCGATCAGTTACGGGCAGGGGCGGTGTTTGACGACATTCTTCCGGCGGCCAAGGCGCGTCTGACAAAGGCCGGGTTTGGCGATCTGGAATATCTGGACCTGCGCTGCGCCGAAACGCTGGCGCCGCTGTCGCGGCCTGATCGTCCGGCCCGCCTGCTGGTCGCGGCATGGCTGGATGGCATCAGGTTGATCGACAATATCTCGGTTGATCAACTAAATGATTAGTAGGGGCTGGTAGCGATAGCACTTTTGCGTCTAATCTCTGCCCCAAACGACCCAGGGGAGGGGCAAGATGACGTATATTCTGGCGATAGATCAGGGCACAACCTCGACCAGAGCGATCCTGTTTGATGATAAGATGCAGGCGCAGGGCTCTGCCCAGCAGGAGTTCGCCCAGCATTTTCCGCAGGCGGGCTGGGTGGAGCATGACCCGGAGGATCTGTGGTCCACAACGCTGGATGTCTGCCGCAAGGTGATGGCAGAGCAGGGCGTTACGGCGGCGGAGATTGCCGGGATCGGCATCACCAACCAGCGCGAAACCACGGTGGTCTGGGATCGTCATACCGGCAAGCCGATCCACAATGCGATTGTCTGGCAGGACCGGCGCACCAGCGCCATCTGCGAAGAGCTGCGGGCCGCCGGGCATGAGGACAGAGTGCGGCAGAAAACCGGCCTGCTGCTGGATCCCTATTTCTCTGGCACCAAGCTGAAATGGATTCTGGACACGGTGCCGGAGGCGCGCGCGCGGGCTGAGGCCGGGGATCTGCTGTTTGGCACTGTCGACAGTTTCCTGATCTGGCGCCTTACGGGTGGTGCGTCCCATGTGACCGATGCCACCAATGCCGCGCGGACGCTGATGTATGACATTCGCAAGGGCCGTTGGAGCAGCGAGATCTGTGGCTTCCTCGGCGTGCCGCGCGATATGCTGCCGGAGGTGAAGGACTGCGCCGCCGATTTCGGCACTACCAAGGCTGAGTTTCTGGGCGGCGAGATTGCCATTCTGGGGGTGGCTGGCGATCAGCAGGCCGCCACCATTGGACAGGCCTGTTTCCAGCCGGGGATGATGAAATCGACCTATGGCACCGGCTGCTTTGCGCTGCTGAACACTGGCGATACGCCGGTTGTGTCGCAAAACCGGATGTTGACCACCATCGCCTATCAGCTGGACGGCGCGCCGACCTATGCGCTGGAGGGCTCGATCTTCATTGCGGGTGCGGCGGTGCAATGGCTGCGCGATGGGCTTGGCATTATCGGCTCAGCGCAGGAAAGCGGTGCCCTGGCGCGCAATGCCGATCCGGGGCAGGACGTCATCCTTGTGCCGGCCTTTACCGGGCTGGGCGCGCCGTATTGGAAGCCGGATTGCCGGGGCGGCATGTTTGGTCTGACCCGCAACTCGGGACCAGCGGAATTTGCCCGGGCGGCACTGCAAAGCGTGGCCTATCAGACCCGCGACCTGTGGGAAGCGATGCGGGCGGATTGGGACGGTGACAGTTTGGTGACCCTGCGGGTGGATGGCGGCATGAGCGCCAGCAACTGGACCATGCAGAGCCTTGCGGACCTGTTGGGCGCCGCGGTGGATCGTCCGGTGATGCAGGAAACCACCGCGCTGGGTGCGGCCTGGCTGGCGGGGATGCGGGCGGGGGTCTACCCGGATCAGGCGGGCTTTGCCGCGACCTGGGCGCTGGATCAGCAGTTCACCCCTGAGATGGATGAGGATCGCCGCAGCGCTGCCTATGCGCGTTGGAAGCGCGCGGTTGAGGCTGTGATCGGGGTCTGAGGCACTGCCGCAGGCGGGGTCTCCCGCCTGCTCCGCCACAGTCGGGGACTGGGCCTGCACAGTTGGGGGTGGCGCCGCGCGATGCGCGGCGTTCTCGTTGCTGAGACGCGTGTCAGTCGTCTTAGGTCAGGCGGGTGCCTGCGGGTATGGTGCGCGGGCGGGCGTTCAGCTCCTCAATCGAGAAGCCGGCGATGGATTTGTATTTTGCGGCGTGGGCGGCCAGCTCCGCCTGAGGGATTACCTCGCCTATATCGCTGAAATCACCCCCGCAGAGGGTTTCGACCTGTTGCAGCACGCCGTCGGGGCCGCCGCCTGCGCGATTGGCCAAGGCGACGGCGGTTGTCACCGGGCGGACCGCTGCCTCATAGGTGCCCAGGGCCTGGGGTGTGACGCCATGGGCCAGCATCTGCGCGCCAATGAGGCGGGCATCAACGATGGCTTGGCTGGCACCGTTGGAACCCACCGGATAGGTTGGATGGGCGGCGTCCCCCATCAGGCTGACCGGCCCATCCTGCCAGCGGGGCAGCGGGTCGCGATCCACCATAGGGTATTCGTAGACGATCTCAGCCCCGTTGATCAGCGCAGGAACATCAATCCAGTCGAACTGCCAGTTGGCAAAATCCGGCAGAAAATCACGGATGTCGGCGGCGCGGTTCCAGCTTTCACGGTTCCAGCGCGCGGATGGGTCGAACTGTTTTTCCGCAATCCAGTTGATGGTGGCGGTGCCTGTATCGTCCGCCGCGCTGATGGGATAGGCGACAAGGCGCAGTTGGTCATGGCCGATCATCGCCATGGCCGCGCCACCGTGAAAGGCGGGGGCAAAGGTGGTGGCGCGCCAGAGGATGCGGCCATTCCAGATCGGCGCGCCCTCATCCGGGTACATCTGAGCGCGGATGGCGGAATGGATCCCATCGGCGGCGATCAGCAGATCACCACGGGCCGAGCGGCCATTTTCCAGATGCAGGCAGGCGCCCTGATCCGAGGTGTCGTAGCCGGTGGCGCGCGCACCTGTTGTGATGACGCCGCTGCCTGCGCGCGCCAGCAGCGCGTGGTAAAGCATCATCTGCAACGCGCCGCGATGGACGGAAAACTGCGGCCAGCTGTAGCCTGCGGCCTCGCCGCGCGGCTCCTCCCAGATGGTCTTGCCCAGCTTGGAGTAAAATCCCAGGCGCCGGGTGCGCACACCAATGGCGGAGAGCTCGGCCTCAAGCCCCAGATCAAAGAGTTCGCGCACCGCATTGGGTTGCAGATTGATGCCGACGCCCATCGGCTTCAGCGTTTCTGTGGCCTCATAGATGTGAAAGGGCACGCCCAATTCGTGCAGGGTGAGGCCAAGTGTCAGCCCGGCGATCCCTGCGCCTGCAATCATCACCGTCATCTGGCACTCCCCGTTCCTGCGCGCTTTGCGGCATTAGAACCATGATGCGCGCGACGGAACAAGATGGGGAAATGCCGCGGTTAGAGCCTGATATTTGCGCGTCTACCCGTCCTCATTGCTGCCGAGGCTGAGGTCAGGGCCAAAGATCACGTCGGAGTAGCTGTTGAGATAGATCTTGAGCCAGGGGGTAAAGCGATCCGGGTGGCGCTGCACCTCGGCCAGAAGGTCGTGATAGTCGACCCAGCGGGTCTCCATCACTTCTTCGGGGTTGGGTGTGAGATCCGGCGCGCGGTGCGCATGGGCGAGAAAGACATCCACCACCTCATGTTCGATCAGCCCGTTGCCGACATCGGCGCGGTATTCCAGATGGTGGCGGAACTCAGGATAAAGCCCGGTGATGCCGAGTTCTTCTTCCATACGGCGGACCGCACAGGCCGAGGAGGCCTCCCCCCATTGCGGGTGGGTGCAGCAGGTGTTCGCCCAGAGCCCGGGGGTGTGATATTTGCCGAGCGCGCGGCGTTGCATCAGGATTTCGCCGCCCTTCACCACAAAGACCGAGACGGCCTTGTGCTTCAGCCCCTGTTCATGGGCGGCCAGCTTATCAACCGGCGTCAGGGTGCCATTCACCCAGGCGGGAATCTTGTGGGTCATTGCAGGAACTCGCAAGGATTGAGCAAGGAGGCGGGCGGCCAAGCCATCGGACCGGGCGCACGGGATCGGGCAGATATGGTGGTCATCAGGTGGAGATCAATCCCACAAATGAGGCTGCCCGGATCGGCGGGTTACTGGATGCAGGGGCCAAAGGCCTGCGCGGGACGGTCAATATCGCAGAGACATATGAAAATCAATTGTGCGAAAAGCCGCGGCCGGGGGCGCGCGGCTTTTGCCAGTTTGTCTGCAGACCAAGGATCAGTTGGTTGCGGTCTCTTCCGTAGTGGCCTCGACATCGGCGTCGGCGGCATCAGCAGGACCGTGCATTGCAAGGAACGCGTAGATGTCTTCGGCGCCTTTCTTCAGGCGGAAGGACATTTTGGACTTGGCTTTCTTGTCGCCGAGATAGTCGCGCAAGAAGGCTTTGGGGTCGGCGGTATAGGCGGTGAAGGAGGCTTCGTCCCAGGCCAGGCCTGCTTCGCCGGCGGCGACCATGTCCTTACCGTATTTGTAGCCCTCATAGGTGCCGGCGGTGCGGCCGACGACGCCCCAGAGGTTCGGGCCGGTTTTGCCGCCCTTGATGATCACGTCACCGCTGTCGGAGACAACCATGTGGCAGGATTTGCATTTGTTGAAGCCCTTTTCGCCCTTGTCGGCATCGCCTTCGGCAAAGGCAGGGGCCGCAATCAGGCCCAAGGTCGCTACAGCAGTCAGAAGTTTCATTTCGCTTGCTCCAAAATTGAGTTGGCTTGGTCAATACGCGCGTGATGCGGCGCAGAGTCAAACGGGCGTATTGCCGCGTCCGCTCTCTGCTATACGCTCAATGCGTTGAAGTGTATCTGATCTGCGTCAGGTCAAGGAAGGGACGGCCGCGGGGTCAAATCTCCTGCCAGCAGGGCAGCAGGTCACCGGGCTCTGGGCGGGCCAAGGCGGCGGCGCGGGCAATGGCGCGGCTGAGGCAGAGGGCGGCGGCGTGGCCGATTTCGCCAAGATCAGCGCCGGGTTCGCCATCAGTGATTGCCGCACCCGGATCTCTGGTGCTGACGGCAAACACAAGATCGCCGTCGCCGGGGGAATGGGCCGGAACAATCGCCCGCCCGATCCCGTCATGGGCGGCAATGGCAAGGCGCTGGCATTGCGATTTCGTCAACGGCGCATCGGTGGCGACGATGGCGATGGTGGTGTTGCTGCCCTCTGCCGGGATCGCGGCGTCGGCGGCCAGCTTCTGCATTGAGGCGAGTTTCAGGCTGGGGGCGGGGGTGGTGAAGCCGGAGGCGGGATCCACACCCGCGCCGCCGAATTCGCCGTCGATCTCAAAAGGGGCGGCCCAGAAATGGCGATCCCCCGGCGTGGTGACGGAGCCAAGCGGATTGGCCGCCACCAGGGCGCCCACCGTGGTGCCATCCGGCAGCACAAAGGAGGCCGACCCAAGCCCACCCTTCACCCGCGCGGCGAGGGCGCCGGTGCCCGCCCCGGCGGTGCCAAGCGCAAACTGGTGGTCTGCAGCCTCATAGGCGGCGCGGCCGAGGGCGGGATAGGGATTGTCGGGCCAGTCCTTGTCGCCGCCATTCAGCAGATCAAAGAGGATGGCACCCGGCACAATAGGCACGCGGGCGGGTCCAACCGCAAAGCCGCGCCCGGCAGCGCGCAGTCCCGCAACCACACCGGAGCAGGCATCCAGCCCGAAGGCGGATCCGCCCGATAGTACCAGCGCATCAATCTGGGCGACGGATTTGTCCGGCGCCAGCAGATCGGTTTCGCGTGTCCCCGGTGCACCGCCCATGACATGAACCCCGGCGGTGAAGGGCTGATCGGCAGTCAGCACCGTCGTGCCGGATTTCAACTGCCGGTCCTCGGCGTTGCCGACCTTGAGGCCGGGCACATCGGTGATCAGGTTCAGGGGGCCGGGGTGCATGGGCGTGTCCTTTGTCGTTGGCTTGGTGCGGGTCTGTGGCAGGGGCGCGCTGGCGCGCGCGGCCTCCGGCGGGAGTATTTGGGGAAAGATGACAGAAGGGCCCGCCCTGCCGCCAAGGGCCGTGGTCAGATGCAGCGGCCGCCGTCTACTTCCAGGGCAACGCCGGTGACCATGCTGGCCTCATCCGAACAGAGATAGCAGGCGGCATTTCCCATATCCTCCGGGGTGGAGAAGCGGCCGATGGGGATGGTGGAGAGGAATTTCGCGCGCAGCTCCGGCGTGTCTTCCCCCATGAAGGTTTTCAGCAGTGGGGTTTCGCCCGCAACCGGGTTGATGGCATTGACGCGGACGCCTGACGCAGCAAGTTCCACTGCCATGGTGCGGGTGGCGGTGATCATCCAGCCCTTGGAGGCATTGTACCAGTTGAGGTTCGGGCGCGGAGAAATGCCGGCAGTGGAGGCGACGTTGAGGATCGCGCCGGACTGGCGGGATTTCATATGCGGCACCAGCGCGCGGGCGGTGAGATAGACCGATTTCATATTCACCGCAAAGACGCGATCGAAGTCGTCTTCGCTGACATCTTCGAGCGGGGTGGGCAGGTGGCTGATACCGGCGTTGTTCACCAGAATATCGACCTGGCCAAAGTGATTGAGCGCTGCCTGTGCCATCTGATCCACTGAGGCGCGGTCAGAGACATCGACGGTCTGGGCGATGGCCCGGTCTGCTCCATAGGTTTCGCAAGCGTCCGTCGCAACTGCAGCAGCGGCGTCGCCGTTGATATCCGCAATCATCACCCGCGCGCCCTCTGCCAGGAATTTGGTGGTGATGCCGGCGCCAAAGCCCGAGGCCCCGCCGGTTACAATGGCGCATTTTCCTGCCAGCCGCATATGCTCTCTCCCCGATTGACTTTGCGGCAGCTTGGCCGAGCGCGGCGGGCAGTGCAATTGCCTGTGTTAGTCGAGGTCGATCTTACCGCGCGTCGCTTTGACATCACTGCGCTGGCGTTTGGCATCAAGGCGGCGGCGCACAGAGCCGCGCGTGGGTTTGGTGGCGATGCGGCGTTTTGGCGGGACCAGAGCCTGACGGATCAGCTCGGCCAGCCGCTCACGGACCAGATCGCGATTGCGTTGCTGCGAGCGGGTTTCGTCGCATTGCAGGATGATGGCGCCATCCTTGGTCCAGCGGCGCCCGGCCAGTCGTTTTAGGCGGGACTTCACCGCAGGCGTCAGCGCCGGAGAGCGTGCGGCCTCGAATCGCAGTTCAACGGCTGAGGAGACCTTGTTCACGTTCTGCCCGCCGGGGCCGGAGGCGCGCATGAAGCTTTCGGTCAGTTCCCAGTCCTGCAGGGCGATGGTGTCGGTGATACGCAACATGAGAGGGAGCATAAGGCCGCTGGTCCGGGAGGTCCAAGCGAAAGCCGGGGTGGTGCCGTCACTGTGGGCTCTGCGCCACGCAAAAAGGGCCGCCCCATGCGAGGCGGCCCTTTCCGAAAGTCTGTAAGAGCAAAGGCAGGTTAGGGTCTGCGACCCAGCCGGATGGCTGCTGCCAGAGAGGGCTGCCTCAGAGGCCCGCCGCTCCGGTTGTTGCTACGCCTTGCTCCAATACCTTTCTTGACACTGGATCACCTCCTTTTCTCTTTGTTTCCGTTACCTTTGATGGTGGCACGGAACGGGCGGATCTCCAAATAAAAACTGAAGTGTTCCTATTTATGGTGTCAGTAGAGGTGTCAGCAGGGCGGTCAGTTGGCTGCCGCCTTGGCGCGGGTCAGGCGGGCCACGATCAGGCGGAAAGGCACCAGAGCCAGCAGCGCCAGCGCCACCTTTACGCCCCAGTCGGCCACCGCGAGCGAGACCCAGAGCGGGGCGACAGGACCAGTGCCGAGAACCGGCAGCATTTCTCCGGCCCAGCTGACGTCATTGCCGGGTTCCAGCCAGACCAGCGCGCTGGAAAAGGCGATGCTGAAGAACAGCGCGGTATCAACGGAGGCCCCGATCAGGGTGGAGGCCAGCGGCGCATGCCACCAGGCGCCATTGCGCAGGGCAGCAAAGATCGAGACATCCAGCAGCTGTGCAGTGAGGAACGCGAGACCAGAGGCAACGGCGATGCGCAGGGTCACCAGCGGGCCGAATTCGCCCATGATCTGCGTCCCGATCAGCGAGCAGATGACGCCGACGACAAAACCGGCCAGCACCACCCGGCGGGCGGGGCCGGTGCCGTAGACGCGGTTGGTCACGTCAGTGACGAGAAAGGCGATGGGATAGGTGAAGGCGCCCCAAGTCAGCCATTGGCCGAACAGGAATTGCACCAGAATGTTGGAGGCCACCACAACGGCGGCCATGGCAAGAATGCCAGGAAGATAAGAGCGTGTCATTTTGCAGTCCGTTTTTTAGACAAGGTCGCGGAGACTTGTTTCGCCAATGCGAAAGATCAGGCCCAATAGCGGAAAAGCTGCGGTTTGGGCAAGGGTTTTGTCAGGGCGGGCGCCTGTGCCGTTTCTGTGTCGGTGCCGGTGTAGGTACCTGTGTTGATGCCGGTGCGCGGCGTGTGAGGACCTAGTCAGGCAGCCGGTATTCCACCAGTTCGGTGCGTTGCAGCGATTTGAAATTGTCGTCGGAGACCATGGTGGCACGCAGCGCGCCGCTTTGATCACGCCAGATCGACACGCCTTCCAGATTGTCGTGCAGCCCAAGGCCGGTTTCCAGCAAGGTAACCTCACCGCTGATGCCATCCGGCGTGAGATCCCAGCGCCGCAGACGGCTGCGAAATCCGATCAGGCCGAAGTTGCGTTCCAAGAGGTAGAAGCGCCCGTCAGGCCCGAAATCCGCCCCCACGGGCAGGAAATTGCCCCGGCTGGGCAGCACGAAAGGGCGATCCCAGCGGGTCCCGTTCCAACGCCAGACCGGAATATCACCCGCCGCAGTCAGGGCGCGTTCCGGCAGGGTGTAGAGATGGCCCCTGGTGTCGATGGCCAAGGCTTCAAGTGCCTTGTTCAGAGGCAGGCGGCGGAACGCTTTGGGGCGCGGCAGGACCTCGGCGCGGCTGTCGCCCCGGCGGTGACGGGCCACGCGCGAGACGCCTTCGAAGGAGATGAACAGAGTGCCGTCGCGCGCCACGGCCAGACCTTCGGCATCGACGATGCGCCCGCGCAGGAGCGCGCCATCGGAGGCGCGCAGCCGGTGGGCTTCGGTCGGGGTCACCGCCTTGATCGGTTGCATCGCCTCCGGGCTGCGCTCAATCCGGGCGGTGACGATGGTGGCGCGGTCGCTGACCACGGTCATCTGCCGCCCGTCCGCTGACAGGGAGAGCGCCGAGAACCCGCCGAACCATTTGGCAGGGTGGGTCCAGCGATAGGCCGCAATGAACTGCGCTCCGCCGGGCTGGGCGGCGGAGGCGACAGGGCGATAGGCCACCAGCGCGGTCAGGGCGAGGCCAAGGGCGGTTGCGACGCCGAGGCTCAGTTTGATTGCAGAACGACGGCGCATTGCTGTGGCAGATCCGATAGGGTGTAGTCACGCCGGGGCTTGGGCTTTGGCGCATTGGGGTCGCGGGGTTTTGGGGGTGGTGGGCTCAGGATGTCCTTCACCCATTGGCGGGCATCATCGCAACCATCACCGCGGGGCGGTGGATCCTGATTGACGCAGCCGCGGGCACCGGGCGGGCATTTCAGGCGCACATGGAAGTGGTAGTGGTGGCCATACCAAGGCCGAATTTTACGCAGCCAGTCGCGGTTGCCTTTCTCGTCGTTGCACATCTGCACCTTGGCGCCCGGAAAGACAAAGATCCGGGCGACGCGATCATCCTTGGCGGCGGCGCGCAGGATGGCGTGATGCTGAGGGGTCCAGTTGGAATTGGTATAGGCGCCCTTGGCCCGGCGCAGAGAGATCGAGGAGATCTTCTCGCGTTCGGCCACGGACAGATCGAGGCGCTTGGCCGGCAGCATCCAGATATCGGCATCCATGCCCATCTGATGGCTGCGGTGACCCGACAGCATCGGCCCGCCGCGTGGCTGGCTGATGTCGCCGACATAAAGCCCGTTCCAGCCGCTCTGGCGGGCGGCGACACGGCTCAGATCCTTGATGAAGTCGATGGTTTCGGGATGGCCCCAGTTGCGATTTCGGGACAGGCGCATGGCCTGCCAGGTGGGACCGGTCTGGGGCAGCTGTTCCGCGCCTGCGACGCAGCCCTTGGCGTAGGAGCCATGCGGCGCAGGTTTCTGGGCTGAGCCGCTACGCTTGGCCCCGAACAGCTGTTTTGCGGGCACACCGGTGTCGGCAGAGCGGCTGACCACTGGGTTTACGGTGGGCGAGCGGCTGTCCGCGGCGGGGCCGCAGGCGGTTAACAGGAGGGCGGTGAGGCCGATGTATCGACTGAACTTCAACTCTGGTCTCCTTCTGCATTGACCCAGCGCAGGACGATGAGCCCGATAATGAACAGGAAAATGACCGGTGCAATCCCAAGGCGGGCGCTGCCGGTCAGGGTGGTGGCGATGCCGATCAATGCAGGTGCAAGAAAGGCAGTTGCGCGCCCCGAAAGACCATAGAGGCCAAAGGCCTCGGTCGCGGTTTCCGGGGTGGTGTGGCGCACCATCAGGCTGCGGCTGGCGGCTTGCAGAATGCCACCAAAGCCGCCGATCAGCACGCCGCAGGCGAAGAACACAGTGTCAGGCAGGCCGGAGCCTGCAGCGAGGGTGACGCCAAAGAACTGGTCGCGCGACATGTTCACGACCAGAAAACACACAGCCGTCAGTACCAGGATCGACAGGGTGATAACGGGTTTCGGGCCAAACCGGCGATCTGCGAGACCACCCAGCCAGCTGAACAGCGCCGAGGAGATCACCGCGATGATACCGAAGATACCAATGAGGGTGATTTCCCAGCCCAGCACCAGCCGCGCGTAAATTCCGCCAAAGGCATAAAGCCCGTTCAGCGCATCGCGGTAGAGCATCGACGAAATCAGATAGCCGGTCAGGCTGGCGCGGTGGCGCAGGTTGGCGATGGCGCGCCCGACCGAGCGGATGGCATCGCGAAACCGGCCCCGTGTGCCGGTGATGGCATCATCATGCACCCAGCGGAAATAGGGGATGATGAAGACCGCGAACCAGATCGCTGTCAGCGGACCGGCGGCGCGGGTGCCTTCGCGAAGTGCTGCATCCAGTCCCAGAATGGGGTCGATGCCGATCAGGGTCTTGCCGTCGGCTTGCTCGACAAACAGCGTCAGCATCAGAAACAGCGCGATCACCCCGCCAAGATATCCGATGGCAAAACCGGTACCGGAGATGGTGCCGACATCTTCCTTGCTGCCAAGTGACGGCAGCTGCGCGTTGACGAAGATCAGCGCAAATTCGGCACCGATGAAGCCAACCCCAAAACTGATGAGCATCCACCACAGGTTCGCGCCGCCGGGATCCATGAACCACAGCCCCCAGGCGCCGATGATATACATCAGCGAAAAGACCATGATCCACGGCAGTTTACGCCCGGAAATATCGGCAAGGGCGCCAAGGAACGGCCCGCCAAGACCAATCAGCAGCCCGGTGATGGTGAGGCACATCGACCAGACGGTTTGCGCCTGCGCCTTTGCGGCCTCCTCCGCCAGCCCTTGGGTGAGGTAATAATCGGCGGCCACAGCAGCAAAGAAGGGCGCAAAAACGAAGGTCACCAGCAGCGTGTGATAGGGCTGACTGGCCCAGTCAAAGGCCCACCAGCCCCAGATGCGCTTGCGCATGGAAATCTGCGTCATGCCTCGTCTTCCCTCGCCCGATGCCTGTCGTGGTCTTTTGTCGTTACCTTTTGGTATGACAGGCCGGTGTGGGGTTAGGCAAGCGTGTCCTCAGCAGCCGACACGCCGGAAGCTACGGTTTGTGTCGGCATCATCGGTGGCCAGGGGCGGCCTGCATCGGCCTCGCACCAGGCCTTGATCCAATCGGGCATCTCCGGCGCGGCACGGTCAGTGCGGCCGATGGTTTTCAGCACCTCCTGCGGCGAGACGATCCCCTTGGCGTCGGTGATCGCGGTGCGCAGCATCACGTGGCTGGCGCAGTCCCCATTGGATTTCCACATGGATTGTTCGAGATAGATGAAGCGATCGTCCCAGGCGACCGCGCGGCTGCGCATCTCAAACTGTTCAAACCCGCGAATACGACGCCGGAACCGCACGGTGGTGCCCGCAACCGTCATGCCCCAGCGACGGCTGCGCAAAGCCCCGATCAGGCCGACACGCTGGGCCAGCATGGTGCGGCCCAGATCATAGAGCGTCATCGCACGACCGTTGTTCAGCTCCATCCAGATGTCCAGATCCCAAGGCCAGCAAATGTGGCGCGAGACATGGGTCTCAGTCAGATCCAGCGGCGGCATCCGCCGGGCAACCAGCAGATCCTTGATCAGGCGGACGATGGGAAACATGGGAACGATCTCCTGTATAATGTACCCGTGTTGCCATGTGTTTACAGCACGTCAACCGCAACCTCGCGGCAGTCTTGCGATTTTGCGCGGGCACGCTTACCTGTGAACAGGCTCCAAAAAGGGAAATTAAAGAGATGCTGTCGCTGTTTCAAATTCTGATGCTGATCCTGGACATCGTCTGGTTCTTCATCATTGCCCATGTGATCATGAGCTGGCTGATCAATTTTCAGGTTCTGAACCTCAATCAGCAATTTGTGGCGCAGGTCTGGTATGGTCTGAACCGCTTGTTAGAGCCGCTATATGCCCCCGTTCGCCGTATCCTGCCGAATATGCAGGGGCTGGATCTGGCGCCGCTGGTAGTGTTGATCGCGGTTTACGCGCTGCGGATCATTCTGACCAACAATATCGCGATGTTCTACTAGGCCTACAGGCCGCAGCGCCGCTGGTCAGAGAGATCATGCGCGTTTCGATCTACAGTTGGACCGCCACGGCATGGGTCGCTGGCGGTCTTTTTCTGTCTGTGCGGCATTCTGCATAGGGGGTCCGGCCCTTGCCGCCTGAATCTGGTTGTGGGATTGTGGCGGTAAGACGAGCAGATCACCAAAAACGAGGCCCACCGCCCCTATGTCCGCAGTTTCGCCGGAAATGACCGCCCCCAGTGGTGCGACGTCACCTGCCGTGTCCGCAACCGATGCAACACCGCTGTTGCGCGAGATCTTCGGCTTTGACCGGTTTCGCCCCGGTCAGGAAGAGATCGTTGATGCGGTGACGGCTGGCGAGAATGTTCTGGCGATTATGCCAACCGGCGGCGGCAAATCCCTGTGTTTCCAACTGCCGGCACTGCTGCGCGAGGGGGTCACGGTGGTGATCTCGCCATTGATAGCGCTGATGCGGGATCAGGTGCGGGCACTGCAAGAGGTGGGCGTGACCGCCGGGGCGCTGACGTCCGGCAATACGGAGGAGGAGACCGAAGCGGTCTGGCAGTCCATTGAGGAGGGGCGGCTGAAGCTTCTGTATATGGCGCCGGAGCGTCTGGCCTCGGGGGCGGCGATGGGCATGTTGCGACGTATCGGTGTCAGCCTGATCGCGGTGGATGAGGCGCATTGCGTCAGCCAGTGGGGGCATGATTTCCGCCCGGATTACCTGCGCATCGGGGAATTGCGACGTGCCTTGGATGTGCCTTTGGCAGCCTTTACCGCGACGGCAGATCAGGAAACCCGCGAGGAGATTGTCGAGAAGCTGTTTGATGGCGAGGCGCCGCGCAGTTTCCTGCGGGGGTTTGATCGGCCCAATATTCATCTCGCCTTTGCCACCAAAGACAGCCCGCGCCGACAGATTCTGGAATTTGCGGCCGCGCGAAAAGGGCAGTCCGGTATCGTGTATTGTGGCACCCGCGCCAAGACCGAAGCGCTGGCGGCGGGGCTGCGAGAGGCGGGCCACGCGGCCTGCTACTATCATGGCGGTATGGACGCAGAAGATAGGCGAGGCGTGGAGACCCGCTTTGCCCGCGAGGATGGGTTGATTGTGGTGGCAACCGTTGCCTTTGGCATGGGGATCGACAAGCCAGACATTCGCTGGGTTGCCCATGCGGATCTGCCCAAATCCATCGAGGCCTATTATCAGGAAATCGGCCGTGGTGGCCGGGATGGCGCGCCTGCTGAGACGCTGACCCTGTTCGGGCCGGAGGATATTCGCCTGCGCCGCAGCCAGATTGACGAAGGGCTGGCGCCTGCGGAGCGGCGCGGGGCAGACCACGCGCGGCTCAATGCCTTGCTGGGGCTGGCGGAGGCGCTGAAATGTCGGCGGCAAACCCTGCTGGCCTATTTCGGTGAGGCGGCTGAACCCTGCGGCAACTGTGATCTCTGTGACCAGCCCGTGGATGTGTTCGACGGCACCACGGCGGTGCGCAAGGCGCTGTCGGCGATCCTGCGGACCAATGAGACCTATGGCTCGGGGCATCTGATCGACATTCTGGTGGGCAATATCACCGACCGGGTGCGCGACAAGCGGCATGATGATCTGTCGGTTTTCGCCTGTGGCAAGGAATACGGCAAGCGGCAGTGGCAGGCGGTGTTCCGGCAGATGATGGGGCATGATCTGGTGCGCCCGGATCCCGAACGCCACGGTGCCTTGCGGATGACCGAGGCGGCGCTGCCGGTGCTGCGCGGCGAGCAGGATATTGCCCTGCGCCGCGACACCATCAGTTCGGCCAAGCGCAGCCCTGCGGTTAAGGCGCTGGTGTCTGATGAGGATGCGCCGCTGCTGTCGGCGCTGAAAGCCAAACGCCGCGCGCTGGCGGAGGCGCAAAAAGTGCCGGCCTATGTCATTTTCCCGGATCGAACCCTGATCGAAATGGCAGAAACACGTCCCGATACGCTGGACAAGATGGCGCGGATTGGCGGTGTCGGCGCCAAGAAGCTGGAGCGCTATGGCAGCGCATTCCTGGCGGTGATCACTGGTGAGAGTGAGGCGCTGCATCCGATGCGGCGCAAGTTGGCCGGGCGCGATGCCGGGTCGCTTTATGATGCGTTGATGGAGACGCAGACCCGTCTGGCGCGGGGCGATGACGGCACCGACAAACCGCTCAGCTGTTCTGCGGCGCAGCTTGCGAAACTGGCGCAGATGCGTCCTCAGGACGAAATGGCGATCACAAGGCTGTTAGGGGAGCGCCGCGCCGAACGTTTTGCGGCGGCGTTTCTGGACGTCCTGCGCGGCGCGGGCTAGGTCTTGTCCAGAACAAACGGGGGCAGAAAATGCTGGTAGTGACTTCTCCGGCGAAAAAGCTGGACTGGAGCGAACGCGACGTTGAGATGACGTGGCCCGCCATGCATGACGCGGCGGTGGAACTGGCGTCGGTGGCGCGCGATCTGTCGGTCGCCGATCTGATGAAGCTGATGCATATCAGCGAGGATCTGGCAAAGCTGAACTATGAGCGGTTCCAGAGGTTTGCGGTTGATCCTGGCGCGGATGACATTCGCCCGGCGGCGCTGGCCTTTGCGGGCGATACCTATCAAGGGCTGGAGGCGGCGTCGCTGGAGGCTGAGGAGATGGGGTGGGCGCAGGATCACTTTCGCATTCTGTCGGGCCTATACGGTCTGTTGCGGCCGCTGGACGCGATGCAGGCCTACCGGCTGGAGATGGGGTCACGTCTGAAAACCGAGCAGGGCAAGACCCTTTATGACTATTGGGGGCGCGAAATCTCTGATGCGCTGAATGCGCAGGGGGAGGCCGTGGACGGCGATGTGCTGGTGAACTGTGCCAGCCAGGAATATTTCGGGGCCGTGGATCGTGATGCGCTGAAGCTGCGCGTGGTGACGCCAGTATTCATGGAAGACAAGAACGGGACGCCCAAGGTTGTCAGCTTCTACGCCAAGCGGGCGCGGGGCGCGATGGCGCGGTACATTATTCAGAACCGGCTTACCGATCCCGCGGCATTGCTGGATTTTGACAGCGGCGGCTATCGCTACATGCCGGAGATGTCGCAGCCGGATCAGCCGGTGTTTCTGCGCGCGGGCTGATCGCAAGAGGAGCAGGGGACTGCCGGGTCAGGCGGCACCAGTCTGGGTGATCGTCTCGTGGGTGAGAGGCGCTGCCTCCGCCGGGAGATAGGCGTGAATGCGTTCATGGATCAGCGCCTTGCGCAGGGGTTTGGTCAGGTAATGATCCAGCCCTGCAGCGAGAATGCCATCGGAATCACCGGCCATGGCATGGGCGGTCAGCGCGATGATCGGGACGTAGGTGCCCGTGCCGTGTTCCAGCGCGCGAATTTTCTGGGTTGCTTCCTTGCCATCCATGACCGGCATGGAAATGTCCATGAAGATCAGATCCGGCTGAAATGACTGATATGCCTCCAGCGCCTCTATCCCGTTGCTGACAAATTGCAGGTCTATGTTCAGATCCTTCACCATCTTGCGGAAGACAAGCTGGTTGGTGCGATTGTCCTCTGCGGCCAGCACCCGCATAAGCCGCTGCGTCGGGCGCGTGCTGACGGCGGCGAGAGGAGGGGGCGCGGCCGGAGTAGGCTGGGGTGGATCGGGATCTGTTGCGACGCTGCTCAGCTCTGGTGGTGTCACCACGGTTTCGGGAGCGGCAGAGGGGCCGGTCGCTGATCCGCGGCCGGGCAGTTCGACCAGCCTCTGGAACAGCTCATCCCGCTGGATCGGTTTCAGAAGCACGCTGTCCGTCACCGATTGCACATCTGAATTGCTGGATGCAGTGGGATCGCTGCTGAGCATCAGAATCGGCACCTGCGCAAAAGGTCCAGAGCGCAGTTTTTGTGCCAGTTCGATACCATTCTGATCTGGCAATTGTTCGTCGCAGACCACCAGATCAACATCGTCTGGCATGCCGGCAATCGCAGCGGCGCCGTTGTCAAATACCGTGACTTCCAACCCCAGCATGGCCAATTGTTTGCTGAGCACATCGCGCATCACCGATTGCGAATCAATGACGGCGATCTGGCACAACCCCTTGGGCAGGGTGGGAATACTGGTGGAGGCGCCTTCCGCCAGCGGCAGTTCCATGCGGAAGCCAAAGCAGGATCCCTTGCCCTCCTGGCTTTCGACCCAGATCTCACCGTCCATCAATTCAATCAGGCGTTTGGAGATCGCAAGGCCAAGGCCGGTGCCCTCAAACTGGCGATTGCGCTCATCCTCGACCTGATTGAACTCGCCAAAGATGTCCTGAACCTTCTCCTCTGGGATGCCGATGCCGGTGTCTTCGATCGTGACGTGGATTGAGGAGACTTTGTCATCCGCATTGGAGATGCCGGTGATTTGCAGCGCGACATGCCCCTCGGAGGTGAATTTTACCGCGTTGCCCACGAGATTGGTAAGAACCTGACGAATGCGTCCGGGGTCCCCGACAAAGCTGGTTGGCAGGAACAGGTCATAATCCAGCAGCAGTGTCAGCCCCTTGTCCCGCGCGGTGGGCTGCAACAGCATCAGCACCTCATGGACGCTACGTTCCAGATCAAAGGGTTCGGGGTGCAGCTGCAGTTTCTGCGCTTCGATTTTGGAATAATCGAGCACGTCATTGATGATGACCAGCAGCGCCTCTCCGGAATTCTTGATCGTGTTGGCGTAGAGCTGCTGTTCCTCGCTCAAATTGGTGTCGCTGAGCAGCTCCGCCATGCCGACAACCCCATTCATCGGGGTGCGAATCTCGTGGGACATATTGGCAAGGAAAGCGGATTTTGCTCGGTTTGCAGCCTCAGCCCGTTCACGGGCGGCCTGCAACTCTTCCTCATATTGAACGGTAGAGGTGATATCGAGCGCAAGGCTGACCATATCACCACCGTGGCCACGTTGATCCAAGAGCCGCAGGTAGCGATCATCCCACATCCGCACGACCACCGGTTCCGGGGAGGGGGACAACCAGCGTTCCGACATCTGCGCGCGCCAATGATCCGGGTCCTGTTCGCCGGTGTTGACCAGCCCCTCATCGGTGAGGATCTGCAGGATCCGCACGTAGGAGACGCCCGGCGTCACCTCCTCCAGACCGTCGAACAGATCGAGATAGGCGGTATTGGCGCCAATCAGTTTGCTGTCTGAATCAAAAAAGGCAAACCCATCCTGAAAGGCTTGGATCGAATGCCAGAGACGACGCTCGGCGCGCTCGACTTTCTCATTGGCAGTCGAGAGATCCGATTTCACCTTGGCATTTTCGTCGCGGACAGTGGCCACTTCCGCTTGCGTGACACCAATTTGCCGGGTCAGGGCCAGGGCATGGCGCCCCAGTTTGCGGTTGGCTGCCGAAAGCTCCGCCTGCTTTAGCTCAAGCAGGCGTTCCGCCGCGAGACGCGCGCGTCGTTCTTCCGTCAATCTGTCAGCAAGGTTCATCCCTGCGAACTCCACATAAAACCAACACGACTTGTCCGCCCTAGTCTGGGGGGCAGAGATTAAATTGAGATTAGCCCATCTGTTACGCTGCGATATCTTGCCATGGCGTTAACCCCATGCCAGCCTTGAGACTGGTTTGGAGGGTTCCATGGTACGCGTTCTTGTTCCGTTTATTGTAGTTTTGTGCGGTTTGATAGTTCAACCTTTAGTTGCATATGCTGATTCATTTTTTCCTGAAACCAGATACGCCGTACGACGTGACACCGATCATTTTGGCGCTGACTTGGGGGCGCTATTTGACACTGATTTGCGTAGCTGTGCACGGGCCTGTTCGGCACAGGTGGATTGCGTCGGGTTCGCTTTCAACAGCCGATCGAACGCCTGTTTCCCGAAATCCGCGATGGATCAGCCATCGTCCTATGAAGGCGCGTTTTCGGCGCATAAGCTAACCAGTAGCCGCGCCCAGAGGCAGGCGGCGGAGGTGCGGGCCGCTGCACTGAAGGGGGTGCAGAAAAATGACCTGGCGCAGGCGGCAAAACAGGCTCAAAACCTTGGGTTGCGCTTTCCCATAGGGGGAGGCAGCGTTGATGACCTGGTTGCGGCGGCGCAGAGCGCGTCGCCCGGGACAGGCTTGCGTTGGATTGCGGAAGCGGTGGTGCTGAGTGACCGGAGCGATCTGTGGCTGGACTATGCCCGGCGGCTGTTGCGGCAGGAGGTGCAAGGATCGGCGCAGCGGCGCGCCCATGAGGCGGCCCTTTCGGCGGCGCTCAACAGTTATCTGCGTGGCCCGGATGATGCCGCTGAGGCGCAGGCTCTGGCCACTGCGGCCAGGGCATTGGAACAGCTGGGGCGCGGGCGTGCTGCGCTGGCAGTTCTGCGGCTGGCGGCTGAGCGGGACAACAGCCCGAAACTGGCGGCCCGTCTGGACGACGCAATTGCCAAATTTGGATTTCGGGTCACCGGAAGCCGGGTAGAAAGCGACAGCGCATCGCCCCGTATATGTGTCGAATTTTCCGAAGATTTGGCACCAAGCGGGGTCGTCTACGATGATTTCATCAAGCTGGCGGATCCGCGTCTGGTGGCTGAGTCGGCGGGGCGGGAGCTTTGCGTGGATGGGGTCGATCACGGCACCCGCTACCGGCTGATGCTGCGCCGGGGGCTGCCTGCCGGCAGCGGTGAGACATTGGCCAAGGATGTGACGCTGACCCATTACGTGCGGGATCGCGGGCCGAGTGTCCGTTTCTCCGGTCGGTCTTACGTATTGCCCAAGGGCGATCAGGTGGCGGTGCCGGTGGAGACGGTGAATGCCACCACGCTGGAGCTGCGCCTGCGCCGTGTCAGTGACCGCAATCTGCTGCGCAGTCTGCAGGAGGACTACTTTGCCCGACCGCTGTCGCAATGGCAGGAGGAACAGTTTGCCAGCGATATCGCCGAGGAGATCTGGAGCGGCACCGCCGAGGTCTCGCAGACATTGAACCAAGCGGTGACCACACGACTGCCGCTGGATCAGGCGCTGGCGGATCAACCGGTGGGGATCTACGCGCTGAGTGCGCAGCTGCCCGGCGCCGACCCTTATGAGAGCCCGGCCGCGACCCAGTGGTTTGTGCTGACCGATCTGGGGCTGAGTACGATGCTGGGCAGTGACGGGTTGCATGTGCAGGTGCAGGGGCTTTCCGATGCTGCGCCGCGTGCTGGTGTGCGGGTAGAGCTGATCTCCAACGCCAACGCCGTCTTGGGAACTGCGGTGAGTGATGCCGAAGGCTATGCGCAATTTGATGCGGGTCTGACCCGTGGACAGGGCGCGTCTGCTCCGGCTGTCCTGATGGCGCAAACGGGCGCGGCAGGTGAGGCTGCCGCTGATTTTGCCTTTCTTTCGCTGCGGGATGCCGCCTTTGACCTGTCGGATCGGGGCGTTGAGGGGCGCGTGGCGCCAGGGCCGGTTGATGTGTTTTTGACCACGGATCGCGGCGCCTATCGTGCCGGAGAGGTGATCCATGCCACAGCCCTTGCCCGTGATGCGACGGCGCAGGCGATCGCGGGCCTGCCGTTGATCGCGGTTCTGACCCGCCCCGATGGGGTCGAATATGCCCGGCTGATTTCGGATCAGGGGGTGGCTGGCGGGCATGTCTTTGCGCTGTCGGTGGGAGAGACCGCGCCGCGTGGCACCTGGCGGTTGTCGATCCTGTCTGATCCCGAGGCACCGGCACTGGCTAGCCGACAGATTCTGGTTGAGGATTTTCTGCCTGAACGCATTGATTTCACCCAGACACTGACAGCAGCGACCGGGCAGGCGTTGCGCCCCGGTACCAGCAGTCCCTTGCGGATTGAGGCGCGGTATCTGTTTGGTGCGCCGGGCCGGGATCTCAGTATCGACGGCGAGGTCACGCTGCGCCCGGCGGATCAGGTGGCGGGCTGGGACGGCTACCGCTTTGGCCGCTACGACGATGTAGTATCCCCACAAAGCCGCCATTTCGGCGGCGCGCGGACGGATGCGGAGGGGATCGGGACGCTTTCGGTGGCACTGCCCGAGATTGAGGCGCTGGGGCAGCCGCTTGTCGCGGAGGTGACCACCCGTCTGAGTGATGGCAGCGCCCGCCCGGTTGAACGGCAGCGGAGCGTGGCCCTGCAGCCGGACGGCCCGGTGATTGGCATCAAACCGCTGTTTGAGGATGTTGTCGCAGAGGGCGATGCGGCGCGGTTTTCCATTGTCGCGCTGGCTCCGGATGGCAACCCGCAGGATATGTCGGTCACGTGGACGCTGAACCGGGTGGAAACGCGCTACCAGTGGTACCAGCTTTACGGTAACTGGAACTGGGAGCCGACGACCCGTCGCAGCCGTATTGCAACCGGCGCGGCGCAGGTGAATGCCACCACGCCACTGGTGCTGGACCAGCCTGTCGATTGGGGCAGATATGAGTTGGTGGTGGAGCATCAGGGCGTGCCTTATGTCGCGGCGTCCAGTGATTTCTATGCAGGCTGGTACGTCCCGGACGAGGGGGCGGATACGCCGGACCAGCTGGAGGTGTCCTTGGATCGTGACAGCTATGAGCCGGGGGATACTGCCCGCCTGCGCGTGGTGAGCCGTGCGGCCGGAACCGCGCTGGTGTCGGTGATGTCGAACCGGTTGATCAGCCGCCAGATGGTCGAGGTACCTGCGGGGGAAACCGTGGTCCCGCTGAATGTTACCGCTGATTGGGGCAGTGGTGCCTATGTTTCTGCCATGGTGGTACAGCCGCTGGAAGGCAAGGCGGATCAAAGTCCGACCCGGGCGCTGGGGCTGGCGCATGCAACGGTCATCCGCCCCGGACAGGAACTGCAGGTGGCGCTAGACCTGCCCGAGGTGGCCCGGCCACGCAGGACCGAGCTTGCCAAGGTTGAGGTGCGCGGCGCCGCCCCCGGTGAAGAGGTCTGGCTGACACTGGCGGCGGTTGATCTGGGGATCCTCAATCTGACCGGATTTCAGAGCCCGGACCCGTCGGCGCATTACTATGGCCAGCGACGGCTGGGGATGGAGCTGCGCGATTTATACGGACGGTTGATTGAGACTGGCACCGGGGCGCTTGGCCGGGTGCGTTCGGGCGGGGATGCGGGCGCGGGGATGCGGTTGCAGTCGCCACCACCGACGCAGGATCTGATGGCCGTGTTTTCCGGCCCGGTGAAGCTTGACGCGGAGGGGCACGCCGAGGTGCCGATCGCGCTGCCGCCCTTTAACGGAACGGTACGGGTGATGGCTGTGGCCTGGTCACAGGGTGCGGTGGGTCAGGCCGCCGAAGACATGCTGGTTCGGGATCCGATTGTGGTCAGTGCATCGGCACCGCGGTTCCTGGCGCCGGGCGATAGCAGCCGGGTGCAGATCGAGGTCACCCATGCGGATGGTCCTGCTGGTCGGCTGGAGCTTGCGGCCCGCACCCTTGGGGCGGGGCTGGAAATCGGGGCGCTGCCTCAATCGCTTGACCTGGCGCCTGGCGGCAGCGAGACCGTGATCCTGCCGGTTGCGGCGCTGTCCGTTGGCGACCCGGAGATAGAGCTGACGCTGACTACGGCTGAGGGCGAAACCCTGATCCAGACCCTGCGCCTGCCGGTGCGGGCCAATGATCCAGCGGTTGCGACCACCCGCCGTTTCCAGTTGGCGGCGGGGAACAGTTTCCTATTCTCCTCTGACGTCTTTACCGGATTGCGACCGGAGGGCGCGCGGGCGGTGATGTCTGCCGGGCCACTGGCGCGGTTTGATGTGCCGGGGCTGCTCAACGGGTTGGATCTCTACCCCTATGGCTGCACCGAACAGGTGACCTCGCGCGCATTGCCGTTGCTGTATCTGTCATCGGTGGCAGAGGCCGCGGGACTGGGGAATGCGCCTGAGGTCACCGCAAAGATCGACGGCGCCATTCGGCAGGTGCTGGCGCGGCAGGCCAGCAACGGTGGCTTTGGCCTGTGGCGCGCCGAAAGTGGTGATTTCTGGCTGGATGCCTATGCCAGCGATTTTCTGAGCCGTGCGCGGGCGCAGGGCTATCAGGTGGCCGACACCCGGTTCCGTCAGGCGCTGGACAATCTGCGCAACCGGGTCAACTACGCGCCCGATTTTGACATGGGTGGCGAAGATATCGCCTATGCGCTGTTGGTTCTGGCCCGCGAGGGCGAGGCGGCAATGGGGGATCTGCGCTACTATGCGGATGTGAAGGCGGGCGATTTTGCCACGCCGCTGGCGGTGGCGCAGGTGGGGGCGGCTCTGGCGACCTATGGCGATCAGCGTCGCGCAGATCAGATGTTCGCCCGTGCCGCTGCGATGCTGCAAGGCGCTGATCCCGATCCAACCCTGTGGCGCGCCGACTATGGCAGCCTGCGCCGCGATCAGGCCGGGGTTCTGGCCCTTGCCAGTGAGGCCGGGTCCGACGCGGTGGACCGTCGCGCCCTGAGTGCGGGGTTGGTCGGGGAGGGTCGGGGGCTCTCCACACAGGAAAGCGCCTGGACGCTGATGGCGGCCCATGCGCTGATTGGTGGGGATGGCGGATCCGGGTTGCTGGTCAATGGGCAAGCCGCAGATGGCCCCATGGTTGAGGTGCTGGACGGTAGCCAAGATCAGGACCCGCTGGCGTTGACCGCTGCCTCCGGTAGGGATGTGGACATCACGCTGACCACGCTGGGTGTGCCGCTGGTTGCGGCCCCTGCGGGCGGAACCGGCTACAGCATCGAACGCAGGTACTATTCGATGGAAGGTGAGGCGCTGACGCCGGATCAGTTCACCGTTGGTGACCGGTTTGTCACGGTGCTGCGGGTGGTTCCGTTTGAGCCGGTTGGCGCAAGATTGATGATCAATGATCCGCTGCCTGCGGGGCTGGAGATCGATAACCCGAGCCTGCTGCGCTCCGGTGATGTGCGCGGTCTCGACTGGCTCACGCTGAGCGAGGCCCGCCATGCGGAGTTCCGTGCGGATCGGTTTCTGGCGGCGATCGACCTGCGGCGTGGGCGCGGTGGAGAGGCGGGCTCGCCTGTGACGCTGGCCTATGTGGCGCGCGCAGTGACGCCGGGTCTGTTCCATCATCCGGCGGCCTCGGTTGAGGATATGTATCGGCCTGCCTATCGCGCTCGCACCGCGACGGGCCGCGTCCAGGTCCGGTGATCCGCCCGTTGGCTCCGGCCCTGCGTCGTTTCCGGCGATGGCGTTGGATCACTGCGGCTTTGATGGGCCTATGTGCGGTCGCGGTGATCGGCGGTGTCGCCTTTGATGATTGGGTCGATAAGACACCGATGCCCGCGACGCTGGCGGAGACTGCCACAGAGGTTCGCGACCGCAACGGGCAATTGCTGCGGGCCTATCCGGTGGCGGATGGGATCTGGCGTATGGCTACAACGGTGGATCAGGTCGACGCGGGCTATCGCGCGATGTTGCTGCGCTATGAGGACAAGCGATTCTATGACCACAGCGGTGTCGATGCGCTGGCGTTGTTGCGGGCGACGGCACAGGCCCTGTGGCGGCGGCGGGTGGTCTCAGGCGGGTCAACGCTGAGCATGCAGGTGGCGCGGCTGTTGGAGGATGGCAGTACCGGGCGCTGGGCGGGCAAGCTGCGGCAGATCCGGCTGGCGCTGGCGTTGGAACGCCGCCTCAGCAAGGCCCAGATTTTAGAGCTGTATCTGATCCACGCGCCGTTTGGAGGCAATCTCGAAGGGGTGCGGGCGGCGAGCTATGCCTGGTTCGGCAAGGAGCCGTCGCGGTTGACCCCGGCAGAGGCTGCGCTGCTGGTGGCGTTGCCGCAGGCCCCTGAGGCGCGTCGCCCGGATCGCGCGCCGGAAAAGGCACGGCTGGCCCGCGACCGGGTGTTGCAGCGGATGCGTAATGCCGGGCTGCTGACGGCTGACGCAGCTGAGGCCGCAGCGCGGGCGCCGATGCCACGGCGCATGCGGGGTTTTCCACAGCTGGCGCCACATCTGGCGGATGATCTGGTGGCAGAGACACCGGAGCAGGCGCGGATTGATCTGACCCTTGAGGCGGGACTGCAGCAGCGTCTGGCGCAGCTGCTGACGCAGAGTGTGGCGCTGCAGGATGCGAGGCTCTCGGCGGCGGTGCTGGTGGCGGACCACCGGAGCGGCGAGATCCTCGCCTCTGTCGGATCGTCCGGGTACCGCGATGATCTGCGGCAGGGGTTTGTCGATATGACACGCGCCCCACGGTCCCCCGGATCGACGCTGAAACCGCTGGTTTACGGTCTTGCCTTCGATCAGGGGCTGGCCCATCCCGAGACACTGATCCACGATGGTCCGATTGATATTGATGGCTATGCACCGCAGAATTTCGATGGCCGCTTTCGGGGGGATCTGCGAATCCGGCGGGCGCTGCAGCTGTCGCTGAACACACCGGTGATACAGCTGATGCAGGCATTGGGCCCGGCGCGGCTGATGGCGGCGTTGCGGCGAGGCGGCGCGCACCCCCGGTTGCCCGGTGGCAAGCCAGGGCTGGCGGTGGCGCTCGGTGGGGTCGGCGTGTCGCTGCGGGATCTGGTGCAGGTTTACGCGGGGCTGGCGGCTGGTGGGCAAAGCCCCCGGCTAAGGGCGCGTCTGGATGCCCCTTACGAGCGGATGCCGCGTCTGGTGAGCAAGGTCTCCGCCTGGCAGATCGGCGATATTCTGCGCGGCGTGCCACCTCCCGCCGGGGCGCCTGCGGGTATGGTGGCCTATAAAACAGGCACATCCTACGGGCACCGCGATACCTGGGCGATCGGATGGGATGGACGCTACGTGGTGGGTGTCTGGCTGGGGCGGGCGGATGGCACACCGGTGCCGGGAGCCTTTGGTGCGGAACTGGCGGCGCCCCTGCTGTTTGAGGCCTTTGGGCGGATTGGTCGTGGGTTTACACCTTTTCCAGCTGAACCTGCCTCGACCCTGCGCGTTGCGACGGCGGAGTTGCCGCTGCCGTTGCAGCGCTTTGACAGGGGGGGTGTTGGTGGCCCGCCCGGTGCGCGGCTGCAGCTGGCCTTTCCTCCGGATGGGGCTGCTCTGCTGCTGGCGGAGGGCGGGCAGATGACCCTGCGGATCAAGGGCGGCGAGGCGCCGTTTCTGGTGCTGGCCAATCAGACGCCTGTGGTGACCGGTGCCCGCCGTCGCAGCATCGATTTGCCGGGACTGGACCGCGGGTTTTCAACGCTGGTGGTGGTCGATCGTAACGGCCGGTCGGATCAGGTGCGGGTGCGCATCACCCGCCCCGACGAGTAATTTTCAGGGAGCTGTCCGGTTCCGGGATGTGGGATCAGCGCCGCCCCTCGCGCAGCCATCCTGCGATGATCGCGGCGCTGGCCATCAGCAGAACCAGCCAGGCGGGCAGCAGCGGTGTCTGCCTGACCGAAATGGTGCGATAGGCGTTACGCGGCGTCAGGCCGATCCAGCCGCGCCCTGCTGCGACACGTCCGGCACGTATATTGCGCAGGCTGGGTATGCCATCATGCAGCGCCCGCACGCCGCCGCGTGTCTGCGCTACAGCGGCGGTCATGACCTCTCCGGTGGCGATGGTCTGCTCAAATTCGCGCGGGGCCGCAGGGCCGAGGCCGATCACGGTGGATTGCTCCCCTTCCTCCAGCCGGTAGAGGCCGGGTTCCGGTCCCTCATAGCGGCCTTCCCACCGGCCAGGTGCGGTCTGGGTCAGGGTGACCGTAGCGGTGCTGCCATCCGGAGTGGTGATGGTGACCTCGCCGACATCCGCGTCAAGACTGCGGCGCTGGATACGCATGCGCTGGCCGGTGGCCTCGGCGGAGAGGACATCCTCCTCCAGCTCTGGCTCTTTCATCATCCAATGGGCCAGACGGCGCAGCAGTTCCAGCTGAGGGCCGCCGCCCTCATATCCCCTGCTCCAGAGCCAGGCATGATCGGAGGCCAAGAGCGCCACCCGCCCTTCCTCAACACGGTTCAGCACAAGCAGGGGGCGGGCGTCGACGCCGCTCATCAAAACATGGCCTTCGGGCACGTCGACTTCGATCTGCCGCAGCCAGCGGCCCCAATCAGCGGCGCCGGTCAGATCAGCGGTGACAGGATGGCGCTGGCCGAGATCAGTGATCTCGGGCCGGTAGGCACGTTCCAAGACCCGCGCCGAGGGGCTGGCGGGCAGAATACTGGAGAGCGGTGAGCGATAGATACTGTCGGCGCTGGCAAAATCCGGCCCGGCGGCGACAAGAACAGCGCCACCGCGCTGCACGTAGTCGGCCACATTGTCGAGGTAGATCGCGGGCAGAATGCCACGGCGTTTGTAGCGGTCAAAGATGATCAGATCGAAGTCGTTGATTTTCTCCAGAAACAGCTCCCGCGTGGGGAAGGCAATCAGCGACAGCTCATCCACCGGCACGCCATCCTGTTTTTCCGGCGGGCGCAGAATGGTGAAATGCACAAGATCCACGGCGCTGTCGGATTTCAGCAGATTGCGCCAGGTGCGCCCGCCGGGATGTGGCTCACCCGAGACCAGCAACACACGCAGGCGGTCGCGGACGCCGTTGATCTGGACCAGCGCGGCATTGTTGCGATCCGTCAACTCACCCTCGGCGGTGGGGACGGTGAATTGGATTACGTTGCGCCCCCCATGAGGCAGCGTCAGCGGCAGGTCGAAATCGACACCAACAGGCAGGTTGAAGCGCTGCGGCTCGGCGCCACCGATGGAAATTGCCAATTCCGCCAGTGCGCCCGCAGGCGGGGCGTCGCCCTGATCCTCGATCCTGAGGGTCAGGGTCACCGGTTCGCCGATGATGGCAAAGCTCGGGGCGTTCTTCACGATCAGCCGCCGGTCCCAATCACCGGGGCGGCCGGTCAGCAGCAGATGCAGCGGGGCCGGTAGGGCCGGGGTTTGTGCAATGTCATGGATCTGACCATCGCTGAGCGCAATGATCCCGGCGACCCGTCCACGTGGCACATTGGCCAGCGCCTCTGCCAGCGCGCCCATCAGGAGGGTGCCGCTGTTGTCGCTGCGGCCCTCGCGGGCGGGCACGTTGTCGATCGGAATCCGACGGACCTCGGTATTGGCCCGCTGGGCGAGGGCGGCTTCCAGCGCGGTCACGGCGGCGCTGGTCTGCTCGCGGCGGTCGGAAAGGGACTGGCTGGCGGTTTTGTCCTCCAGCACCAGCACGATATCATTGAGCGGGGCGCGGTCCTCAATCTGATAAACCGGACCGCTGAGGGCGCCGATCAGGACAAGGGCTGCAAGGGCACGCAGTGGCCATCCGGCCAAGCGTTTCCAGACCGCGAGACTGAGTACTGCCGTGGAAAGGGCTGCCAGCAGCCAGATCACCGGCCAGGGGACCAGCGGGTCGAAGAGGATGGTCTGCGTCATTTATCCAGCCTCATTATCATTGCCCCAACCGATCAAGCAGCGCCGGGACATGCACCTGGTCGGATTTGTAATTCCCGGTCAGAACATGCATCACCAGATTGACACCAAAACGGTAGGCCAGTTCGCGCTGACGCTCGCCCGCGTAGCCGCGCCCAACCGGCAGCAAGGGGCGGCCATTGTCGTCCACGGCCCAGGCGGCGGCCCAATCGTTGCCGCCGATCACAACCGGTGTCACACCGTCATTGAGGTTGCGAAATGGGATGCCTTCGACCTGTTGGGCGTCAGCGGGCGCGGCTTCGACCCAGACGGCGCCGCGGCTGTGACGTCCGGGAAAATCCTGCAGCAGATAGAATGCGCGCGTTAGCACATGGTCGGCGGGCAGTGGCTCCAGCGGTGGTACATCCAGCCGCAGGGCGAGCTGTTGCAGGCGGCGCCCGGCGGGGCTGCTGGCGCCGGCGCGGGTCAGATCGGCATCGCGGGTGTCAAAGAGGATCATCCCACCGGTGCGCAGATAGGTGTTGAGCCGGTCATAGGCCGCACCCGAGGGCATCGCCTGATTGGCGGTCACCGGCCAGTAGAGCAGCGGATAGAAGGCCAGCTCGTCGCGCTCCAGATCAACAGCGGCGGGCGGGGCGGGCTCGACCGAGGTGCGGAAGCGCAGCGTGTTTGACAGCCCCTGCAGTCCGTCGCGGGCCAGCTGATCGACCTGCGGATTGCCGGTGAGTACATGGGCCAATGTCAGCTCGGCTGCCCGCTCTGCCGCCACGGCATCGGCTGCGGGATCAGATGGGGGGGAGGGGGTTACCTCCTCAATCGCAGTGGCGTTGCCCTGGGCGTGGCTGCGCATGTCGTGACCAGGGGTGATGACCCAGACAGAGGTGGCCAACAGCAGCAGCGAGGTCAGGTTGCGGATGGTGTTCGCTGAGGTCCGGGTCTGGCGCGCCAGAAGCCCGGAGAGCAACAGCGCCGCAATCACATCAAGGGCCAGCAGGATGAGGGCGAGGCTGATCAGCAGGCCGCCCAGCGGGCGTTCAGGGGAGGCGCCATAGCCGTTGACAGGGACGCTGAGCGGCCACTGTGCCGGGGTCAGCTGATCCTCAGCGCGCATCACGTTGCGGGCGATCCGCCGATCGCTGTTTTGATAGAGCCCCGGTTGCAGCTCAGGTCCGGCAGGGGCGGCGATCAGGTCCGGCCCGGCCACACCGGGGAGGGCATCAGCATCGGAGAGCGCGCCGAAACCGTCCAGCACCTGAAGCGGCGCCCATGTGGTGCCGTCCAGATCGACGGCCTCCGCCGGTTTGGAGCCTGAGGAAATCGCCAGCCGCTCCATCATTTGCACAAACAGGCCGGAGAGCGGCAGGCTGCTCCATTCCGCATTGGCGGTCACGTGAAACAATACGATCTGGCCATTGCCCAGCGGCTTGCGGGTGACCAGCGGTGTGCCGTCGGAAAGTTCCGCAATCACCCGCTCTGCCAGTGAGGGGTCGGGTTGGGCGACCACTTGCGAGCTGACGGTGACGTCAGGGGGAATGTTCAGTCCGAAAAAGGGAGAGTCTTCGGCAAAGGGGGCGAGGGTTTTTGGCTCTCCCCAACTCATCGCGCCGCCGATGCTGCGGCCCCCAATCCGCAGGCGTACGGGCAGCAGCGGTTCCTCATCGGTGCGGGCGGTATCGCTTGCAGCCAGTCGCGGACCGGCGAACCGCAGCAGCAGCCCGCCGTCAGAGGCCCAATCCACCACTGCCGCCTCCTGATCGGGGGGCAGACGGGCGGTGTCGGCAAGGACAATCACGTCGGGATTGGCGGGCAGGAGATCGCTTAGCCCACCCTCCAGCAGGTCAGCGGTCGGTGCCAGCGCCTGGCGCAGATAGTGCAGTGGCGAGAGGAGGGCGAGCCCTTCGTTGCCGCTTTGGGCTGAGATCAGTGCCACTTCGCGGCGGCGCAGCCCATCATCGGCGAGCGATACGGCCCCGGCGCTGCTTTGGCCCTGCAGCTCAAACAGGCGGATGCGCGCGCGCAGCTCTGCGGGCAGAGACAGGCGGGCGGTGGCTTCGCTGCCGTCGGCGGAGGTGCTGTCCGGGTCGGCAAAATCCACGGTCACCGAGCCGAGGGTGCGCATGGTGCCGCCCGGGTCGGGCCCCTTGGCAAGGACAGTCACGGTTTGATCTGCACCTGCGCCAAGGGCTGTTGTTACAGCCCCGTCACCTGAGGTGGCCCGCTGGCCGCGGCGAGCGACGGTGATTTCCATTGCGCCATCCACATAGACAACCGGGCGCAGCGCCAGCCGGGGGGTGGCATGTTCATAAACGGTCAGCCTGCCGCGTTGGCGCAGCGCCGCCAGCAGATCGTCGCGGCCAGCATACTCCAGTCCGTCGCTGAACCAGAGGCTGTCAAACCCACCCTCAATGGCATCTATCTGGGTCCGGGCGCGCGCCAGTTGCTCTGGCGTGGGCTGCCAGGCTTGCGGCGGCTCACCGATGATCTGACGACGCCAGCTTGCCGCGCTTTGGAACTGAGGCGTCTGAGGTGCGGTCAGGCGCAGCACGGCGACGGGGCGATCCGCGCGTCCGGCCTCAGCCAGAAGATGGTCGATTTCCTCTCGGGTGCGGTCCCAGTCCGGGGCACCGGCCCAGCTGCCATCCAACACCGCCAGCAACGGGCCGCGCCCGGTCGGGGTTGTGGTGGGGTTGAGAACCGGCCCGGCCAGTCCGACAATGGCGGCCGCCACCGCCAGCAGTCGCAGCAACAACAGCCACCATGGGGTGCGATCCGACAGGCTGTCGTCATCGCGCAACCCCAAAAGCAGGGTGACCGCCGGAAACAGGCGTTTGCGCGGGGCAGGGGGCACCGCCCGCAACAGCAGCCACAACAGCGGCAGCGCCAGAAGCGCCAGCATCAGCCAGGGGGCCGTAAAGCCGATGCCGGCAATGGTCGTCATGAGCCGCTTCTTTCCATGGCGTGAAACAGCCACATCAGGGCCGCTTGCGCGCTATCGCCTGTGTGATGCGTGCCCAGACGCCAGCCTGCCGCGCGGCACAGGTGATCCAGCGCGTCGCGTCGTTCGGCAAGCCGATCAAGGTAGCGCTGTTTGAGGGCACCAGCCTTCAGCGTTTCATGGCGCACCCCGCCGCCGACGCTTTCGAAAATGGTGCGCCCGTCGAAGGGAAATTCCTCCTCCGCCGGGTCAAGCACCTGCATCAGCACGCCGTGAACCCCACGGTCTGCGGCCTTGGCCAGCGCCTGTTCCAGCGGTGCGAAGGGGCCCAGAAAATCGGAGAGAAACAGCACCCGCGCATGTGGCAGCATGGCGCGATCTTCGGGTGGGGTATAGTCGCCGTCGTCATCTAGGCTGAGTGCGTCGGCCAGCCGCAGGATCTGGGCATTGCCGCGTCGGGGCGGCAGGCGGCCACCGGTGAGACCGACACGTTCCCCCGCTCTTAGCATCATCACGGAGGCGGCCAGCCCGAGCAATCGGGCGCGGTCAATTTTCTGCGGCAGCGCCGGGGTGGAGGCAAAGCGCATGGACGCGCCCTGATCGACCCAGAGGTGCACCGTCTGGGCGATCTGCCATTCCCGTTCACGTACGAACTGCTGATCTCCCTTGGCGGACCGTCGGTGATCAATCATGCGGCGGCTGTCCCCGGCCTGCACCGGGCGGTATTGCCAGAAATCATCGCCCATGCCGGCACGACGGCGGCCATGTTCGCCCAGAAGCACGGACCCGGCCAATTGCTGCGCCCGAACCAGAAGCGGCGGGAAGCGACTAGCCGCGCTTTCTGCGCGGTGGCGCAGATCCGCTGCGGGGCCTTGGCCGCTGCCAGCGGGTCCGTCTGGCTGAGGGGCGCGCGCCTGTGTCACGCGGCGACGCCGGGTTGTGCCATGCTCTCGGCTGTGGTGGCGATCAGATCAGTTAGGCTTTCGCCGCGGGCGCGGGCGGCGAAGTTCAGCGCCATCCGGTGGCTGAGCACGGGCTGCGCCATATCCAGCACATCATCCGCATTGGGGGCGAGGCGCCCCTGCAGCAGCGCGCGGGCCCGCACCGCCAGCATCAGCGCCTGTGCCGCCCTCGGCCCCGGGCCCCAAGCGACGGTCTGCTGCACCCGTTCAGAGGCGGCGGGATCCTCCGGGCGGAAGGCGCGGACGAGATCCAGAATCATCTCCACAACGCTGTCCCCCACGGGCATCCGGCGCAGCAGGGTCTGTGCCGCCATCAGATCATCGGCCGTGAAGACCTGATGCGCGCTGCCCTCTTCAACCCCGGTGGTGGCCAGAAGAATGTCGCGTTCGGTCTGGCGGGTCGGATAGGGGACATCAATCTGAAACAGAAAGCGGTCCAGCTGCGCCTCTGGCAGAGGATAGGTGCCTTCCTGCTCAATTGGGTTCTGCGTGGCCAGCACGTGGAAGGGGGTGCCAATGGGACGGTCGGCACCAGCCACGGTCACCATCCGTTCCTGCATTGCCTGCAGCAGCGCAGATTGTGTGCGGGGACTGGCGCGGTTGATTTCATCCGCCATCAGCAATTGGCAAAAGACCGGCCCCGGCACAAAGCGAAAGGCGCGGCTGCCGTCCTTGGCGGTATCCAGCACCTCGGAGCCCAGAATATCGGCGGGCATCAGATCCGGGGTGAACTGCACCCGGTTTCCTGCAAGCCCCATGACCGTAGACAGGGTTTCCACCAGCCGGGTCTTGCCCAGTCCGGGCAGACCGATCAGCAGCCCGTGGCCACCGCACAGCAGCGTGCTCAGTGTCAGATCGACCACACGCTCCTGACCGATAAAGCGCCGGGTGATAGAGGACCTGGCCTGTGTCAGCTTGTCTTCAAGCGCTTCAATCTCGGCCAGCAGATCGTCGGGTTCGGACATGACTTTCCCTTCACGGCGAATATATAGTGATACTGTATCGCGTTGACAGAAAATGGCAAAAGCAATGAGCGGACAAAATCCCGTGACTTCCGGCAGCAACACCCCCGAAACAGGATCAGAACCCCCCAGCGCCGAGGGGCTGGCGGCTGCGGCCAAGACGGCGAGCAAAGGCGGTCTGCCGCCTGTGCATCTGTGGAATCCGCCGTTCTGCGGGGATCTGGACATGCGGATTGCCCGTGATGGCACCTGGTTCTACCTCGGCACACCAATCGGGCGGTTTGAACTGGTGAAGCTGTTTTCCTCCATTCTGAAGCTGGAAGACGGCAAGTATTTCCTTGTTACGCCCGTCGAAAAGGTTGGCATCACGGTGGAGGATGCCCCCTTTGTCGCGGTGGATTTCGAGGTGGACGGCACCGATGAGGCGCAGGTGTTGCGGTTTGAAACCCATGTTGGCGACAGGGTTGAGGCCGGGCCTGCGCATAAAATCCGCGTGGTGCGGGACGAAGAGACAGGTGAGCCAGCGCCTTATGTGATGGTGCGGGCTGGTCTGGAGGCGCTGATTGATCGCAAGAGCTTTTATCGGCTTGTGGAGCTGGGGTGTCACCGGGACGGATGGTTTGGTCTGTGGTCGGGTGGTGCGTTCTTCGGCATCATCCCATCGGATGAGCTGCCGGACGACTGACCCTGACCTACATCGTGGCGTCGTCGGCAGAGCGCTGCCGGTCGCACGGTGATGCGGCGGGAAGCCGCTGATCCAGTTGAGTGTATTGTAAAATTAGCGAAAATTCTTGTGAAAACCTGCTCAAAATCGGTGGAGATCTGAGGCAGATTGAGGCGGTGTGATCCTGGACGGATCAATGGTGAACCCGGCGGGGGCTGGGTTGGTCTATTGCGGTGGCATAGCCCGGCACATGTCAATTTGGCCGCCAATCGGGGGTGGCTCCAAAGGAGGTTTTCCAATGCCAAAATTTGCGGCCAATATTTCTTTGCTGTTTGCGGAACTGCCCTATCTGGACCGTTTTCCTGCAGCCGCGCGGGCCGGGTTTGAAGCGGTGGAAATCCTGTTTCCCTATGAGTTGGCTGCGAAAGAAACTCAGCGGGCCTTGTTGGCCAATGGGCTGGAGCTGCTGCTGATCAACGCACCGCCCCCGAACTATACTGGTGGGATGCCGGGCTATGCGGCGTTGCCGATGGGAGCGGATCGGTTTCAACGCGATATCCGGCGGGTGCTGCGCTATGCGGAGGTGCTGCGACCCGGTATGATCCACATCATGGCCGGTTATGCCAAAGGCGATGTGGCCAAAGACACGCTGATCCGCAATCTGCAATGGGCCGCCGACTATGCGCCCGGACAGCAATTCACCATTGAACCGCTGAACAGCGGTGATCAGCCGGGGTATTTTCTGGATGACTACAATCTCGCGGTTGAGGTGCTGGAGGCGGTGGATCGCAAGAACGTTGGCCTGCAGTATGATGCCTATCACGCGCAGCTCATCCATGGGGATGCGGCCAAGGTCTGGGAAGCCTTTGGCGACCGCGTGACACATGTCCAGATCGGCGCCGCGCCCGGGCGATGTGAGCCAGGAACCGGACCGGTGGATTTCGAACAGCTCTTCGCGGCGATAGACGAAAGCGGCTATGAAGGCTGGGTCAGTGCCGAATACACCCCAAGTACCAAAAGGACAGAAGACAGTCTGGCCTGGATGGGCTGACGGAGGTCGCATCGGGGTACGCCAGTCACTGTCAGGATGGAATGGCTGCGGCCAAAGGTCCGGTTGCGGTGTCATAACATATTCGCGAATTGAAATGTGACTGACCGCAGGGCATAAGGCGGTATTCGATCCAAGACTGGAGACCATCATGTTCCCTGCGCGATTCGCCCCTGTCCTGTTTGGACTGATCCTGTCTGGGGTTATGTCCTGCATCGTCACAGGTGTTGCCACGCTGAAGGCGGTTGGCCTGAGCGCAGAGGCGCCGGGGCTCTGGATGTCGGCCTGGAGTTTCGGCTGGCCGGTGGCCTTCGTCGTTGTGCTGGGGGTGGCACCTGCGGTGCGCCGATTGGTGGCCTGGATGGTGAAGCCGCCGGCAGAAACAGCCAGCCCCGCAGGACCTCCCAGCGTAAAAGACTAGCACCGCAGGCCAAGGGGCGCGCTCCTCCCGCCCGTCATCTCAGCATCAAAGATGCCGGTCTTCCCGTTGGGCCAGGCGCCATGCCGGGGCATGGCGCGTTGTGGCCCCGGCCGATGGCTGACCTTGCCCGGTCAGGCCTGGATCACGCTGCTGCCGCCCCGATCAAAAGGAGCGGAAGCCAGCCATGTCGGTGTGATGGGGCAGGCCGCTTAGTGGGCTTCTGCCCAGTTCTGGCCCCTGCCGGCATCCACCACCAGTTTCACGTCCAGATGAACCGCCGGGTCTGCCGCTGTTTCCATCACGCGACGGGCGGTTTCTATGGTGTCTTCCACGGCGGCTTCTGGCACCTCGAACAGCAGTTCGTCGTGCACCTGCAGCAGCATCCGTGCAGGCAAGTGAGCGATGGCGGCAGGCATCCGGATCATCGCGCGGCGGATCACATCAGCTGCGGTGCCCTGGATTGGCGCATTGATTGCGGCGCGTTTGGCAAAGCCGGCGCGCGGTCCCTTGGCGGAGATCTCCGGCGTGTGGATCTTGCGCCCGAACAGGGTTTGCACATGGCCGTGCTCCTTGGCGAAGGCAACCGTCTCATCCATATAGCGGCGAATGCCGGGGAACCGCTCGAAATAGCGGTCGATGAAGCCCTGCGCCTCGGCCCGTGGAATGCGCAGGTTGCGCGCCAGACCAAAGCCGGAGATGCCATAAATAACGCCAAAGTTGATCGCCTTGGCCTGTCGGCGGATGTCCGGTGTCATCTCCTCCAGCGGGACGTTGAACATCTCTGATGCGGTCAGCGCATGGATGTCCTGCCCCTCGGCAAAGGCCTGTTTGAGGGTGTCAATCCCGGCGACATGGGCCAGGATACGCAATTCAATCTGGCTGTAGTCCAGCGCCAGCAGCACATTGCCCTCCTCCGGAACAAAGGCCTCGCGGATGCGGCGCCCTTCCTCGGAGCGGATGGGGATATTCTGCAGGTTGGGATCGGTCGAGGCCAGACGCCCGGTGTTGGCCCCGGTCTGCACATAGGAGGTGTGAACGCGCCCAGTTTCGGCGTTGATATGATCCTGAAGCGCATCGGTATAGGTCGATTTCAGCTTGCTCAGCTGGCGCCAGTCCAAGACCAGACCCGGCAGGGCGTGTTCGGTAGCGAGATCCTCAAGAATATCCGCCCCGGTGGCATAGGCCCCGGTCTTGCCCTTCTTGCCCCCCTCCATGCCAAGCTTATCAAACAGAATCTCGCCCAGCTGTTTGGGGGACCCGACGTTGAAGCTTTGGCCGGCCAGCTCATGTATTTCGGCCTCCAGCCCAGCCATTTTCTGGGCAAAAGCGTTGGACATGCGCGACAGCGTATCGCGATCTACCTTGATACCCTCGCGCTCCATCCGGGCAAGCACGGGCACCAGCGGGCGTTCCAGCGTCTCGTAAACCGTGGTGACGCCCGCCTGATGCAACTGTGGTTTGAACAGCTGCCACAAACGCAGGGTAATATCGGCGTCCTCAGCGGCATAGGCGACGGCATCGTCGATCGGCACGCGGTCAAAGGTGATTGCGGATTTTCCGGTGCCCAGCAGCGGTTTGATCGGGATCGGCGTGTGGTTCAGATAGCGTTCCGACAGCGTGTCCATGCCGTGCCCGTGCTGGCCTGCGTGCATCGCATAGGACATCAGCATCGTGTCATCGATTGGCGCCACATCGATGCCCCGGCGGGCAAAAATCTTGGCGTCATATTTCATATTCTGGCCAATCTTGAGGATACTGTCGTCCTCAAGCACGGGCTTTAGCAGATCGAGTGCGTCCTGCAGCGGCATCTGCCCGTCCGCCAGATCGTCCGAACCGAAGAGATCATCACTGCCGCCGGATTTATGGGTGAGCGGAATGTAACAGGCGCGGCCCGGTTCCACGCAGAGCGAGATGCCCACAAGATCCACCACCATCTCGTCAAAACCAGTGGTTTCCGTGTCCACCGCCACCCAGCCACGTTCGCGGATCTGGGTCACCCATTTTTTCAGCGCCTCGGCGTCACGGACGCATTCATAACTGCCGCTGTCGAAGGGGATATCCGCCACGGTCGGCGCCTCGGCTGCGTCAGCGCTTGGCGCGGGGGCGTCGACGATGGCTGGCGCCTCTTTACCCAATTGATCGGCGACACGCTTGGACAGAGTGCGAAATTCCATCTCAGCAAGAAAGCTGAGCAGCTGGTCTGCATTGGGGTCGCGCACGCCCAGATCATCCAGCGTGAAACCCAGCTCCATATTGTTGTCCAGCTGGACGAGCTGCTTCGACAGTTCGATCTGCGCGCGGTTCTCGATCAGGGTCTGGCGACGCTTGGGTTGTTTGATCTCTTCGGCGCGGTCTAGCAGGTCTTCTAGCGAACCGTATTCGTTGATCAGCAGCGCGGCTGTCTTAATCCCGATCCCCGGCGCGCCGGGTACGTTGTCGACCGAATCGCCAGCAAGCGCCTGGACATCCACCACACGGTCCGGTCCGACACCAAATTTCTCGAAGACACCATCGCTGTCGATGCGTTTGTTCTTCATCGCGTCCAGCATTTCGACCCCACCGCCGACCAGCTGCATCAGATCCTTGTCAGAGGAGATAATCGTCACCCGGCCGCCTGCATCGCGGGCCTGGCAGGCAAGCGTGGCGATAATATCGTCGGCCTCGAATCCTTCCTGTTCCTTGCAGGCGATATTGAACGCCTCGGTGGCGGTGCGGGTCAGGGGAATCTGCGGGCGCAGATCTTCGGGCATGGCTTCGCGGTTGGCCTTGTATTGATCATAAAGATCATTGCGGAAGGTGTGCGATCCCTTGTCGAAAATCACCGCAACATGGGTTGGGGCATCTGGGCCGGTGTTGCCCTCAACATAGCGGTGCAACATGTTGCAGAATCCCGCCACAGCGCCGATGGGCAGCCCGTCGGATTTGCGGGTGAGAGGCGGCAACGCGTGATAGGCGCGAAAGATGAAGGCCGATCCGTCGATCAGATGCAGGTGGCAGCCGGTGCCAAAGGGGGTTGTTGTCATGGCTGATGCTCCGGTGTTTCGCGTTGTCCCCGTTATCGGTGATCGCGCGAGTGAGAGCAATTGCCGTTTCGCGCCCTTTGCAGGCCGCATAGAAGAAGCCGCCTGATTTGGGCTGTTAGAGATCTCACCCCTGCTGCTCGATCCGCAGCGGTGTAACCCATGACCAAGTCCAGCAGGCCAATTTGTGCCGAAACGAGGAATTTGGGGCGCGACCCCGGGACTGTGGCTTAGGCGGTTTTTTTACCGGGCTGATTTGCCTTCACAACTTCGCGCACTTCGTCGCGCGTCATCGGCTTGCCGAAATAGAACCCCTGAACCGAGGCGCATTTTTCCACCCGCAAAAACTGCAGTTCATCTTCGACTTCGACACCCTCGGCCAGAACGGGGATGTTCAATGCCGCGCCGAGCAGCAGGGTTGAGCGAACGATTGCTGCCCGCTGCGCGTCTATATGCACGTTCTGAACGAAACTCTGATCGATCTTGATTTTGTCAAAGGGGAACGTCTGGAGCATCGCCAGCGAGGAATAACCCGTGCCAAAATCATCCATCGCAATGCGCAGCCCCATGGTCTTGAGCTGCTGCATGACCTTCAGCGTATGGACCTGATCATCGATGATGCTGGCCTCGGTGATTTCCAGTTCGAGCCGCTCGGCAGGCAGTCCGGTTTCGAGCAGAATGTCTGACACATGTTCGACAAAGGACGGCTGTATCAACTGCTGCGGTGCCACGTTGACAGCGATATTGAAATGCCCCGGCCAGCATTTTGCCTCATGACAGGCGGTGCGCAGAACCCAGAGACCGACCTCACGGATCAGGCCTGTTTCTTCAGCAATGGGGATGAAGGTATCAGGTGATACCCGGCCTTTGCTGGGGTGGTTCCAGCGGAGCAGGACCTCGAAACCGACAGGCGCCAGGGAGCTGAGGTCGTTCTGGAGCTGATACACCAACTCAAATTGATCGCCCCTGACACAGGCCTGTCGAAGGTCGTTGACCAGCTCCAGACGCTCGCGGTTGTGCTTTTCCATCTGCGCATTGAACAGGCAGATATGCCTATCGGCGTCGGCTTTGGCGCGATACATCGCCACGTCCGATTTGTGCAGCAGATCACGGATGGACCGGCCGTCTTCGAGGCTTGTAGCGACGCCGATCGCAACACCGATGATGGCGGATGTATTATCAAAATCCACCGGCTCTACGATCAGAGCATGCAGGCGTTCAGCAAATGCCAAGACTTGATCGACCCGGCGGAATCCCTGTTTCAGAGCAACGAACTCATCCCCCCCAATGCGGGCGACAAATTCATCTTTTTCCAGCACGGAGTTGAGCCGGTTCGCGACGGTGGTCAGAACGGTGTCCCCGGCGGCATGGCCATAAAGGTCGTTAATTTCTTTGAAGAGATTGAGATCCAGTGTCAGCACCGCAACGCGTTCCGTTTCATCGCGGTCCAGGAGTTCAGTCAGGCTTGCAATCTTGCGGGTCAGGGCCATCCGGTTAGGCAGGCCAGTCAAAGGGTCATGCATTGCGGCATGTTGCAGCTGGTTGCGTGCCTCACTCTCCATATTGGTTTCAATGCTGAGCGCAGCAAACCCAATCATCAGAATGATCGCCATGGTACCCAGTACGAACAGTCCAAGAGTGGCATCAGAAATCACTTCTGGGGGGACAGAATACAGCGGGCTGAGTTGCACGGTGATGGCCGACATGCCGGTAAAATGCATCGTGCAAATCGTCAGCGTCATCAGAACAACGGCCACAATCCATCGTCGACCAGTCGCAAAGCGTGTCAGATATTCATAGGTAGCCACACCCAGCGCAGCGGCAATCAGGATTGATGAAATCAATGGCGTGGTTTGCCAAACGATTTCTCCGGGTAGCAGATAACCACTCATGCCGAGGTAGTGCATAGTTGAAACGCTGAGACCAAACATCGCGCCGCTGGCCGCAATCCGGTAGTTAGTCGACTGTGCAAATGCATAGACGCCGTTCGTCATGAGCATGCCCACAACCGCAGCCGCAAGCGACACACCGGTCAGCAGAGGATCATACCCATGCGCGTAGCCGGGATCAAAGGCGAGCATGGCGATGAAATGGGTCGTCCAGACAGTGCCACCGCTAATCAGGCTGGTGAGGCCTAGTTGGACGAGCCTGCCCGTGGCAGCCGTCCGACCAAGACGCTGGGTCATCAGAACCGATAGCCAGGAACCGATGACGCAGACAAGCGCAGCCACGGCCACAAGGCCCAGGCTGTGTTCCTGCGTAATGCATTGAACGACGCTGTACATCTCGATCTCCGGTAGTAGTAGATACACTCTTCATCCAGTGCATCATCATCGTAAAGAAACAGCTACCACGTCCTGATCCTTGTCGGTTTGTTTCCTCAAATTCGTTACAATCGGATTATTTTTTGGCGGGGGCGAAGTGTATTCGCACAAACAAAAAAACGCCGCCTCGGAGGGCGGCGTTTGTGATAAGTTATATCTGCCAACTCGTTAAGGCAGCTTGCTCCTCGTGTCCTTGTGGACAAACTTGCAATCGCAATAGGGGCATTCCACGAAGCCTTCGGCTTCGGGGATTTGCAGGTAGACCCGCGGATGTCCCAGCGCACCTTCGCTGCCGTCGCAGGCGACGCGGTAGCTGTCCACGATCTTGGTTTCCGGCGCTTCGATGGTCATCTCTGGCGGTCCTCTTGGTTATCAGTTAGTGGCTTTTATGAGCCAAGGGAAAACCGGGGGCAAGGGCCGCAATGACTGAGGACGCAATCCGTATCGAAGGTTTGCAGAAAACCTACAAGGGCCGCAGGGGGCAACCTGCCAAACAGGCGCTGAAAGGCGTGGATCTGAGCATTCCGCGCGGATCGGTCTTTGGTCTTCTCGGCCCCAATGGCGCCGGCAAATCCACCATGATCAACATCTTGGCCGGGCTCGTGTTGAAAACCGCAGGGAAGGTGACGATCTGGGGCTTCGATCAGGATGAAAACCCGCGTCAGTCCCGTGCCTCCATCGGGGTGATGCCGCAGGAGTTGAACCTAGATCCGTTCTTCAGCCCGCGTGGGGCGCTGGAGGTGCAGGCGGGCTTATACGGGGTGCCGAAATCCGAACGCCGCAGTGATGATATTCTGCGCATGGTCGGGTTGGAGGACAAAGCGCATGCTTATGCCCGGACCCTATCGGGCGGAATGCAGCGGCGGTTGCTGCTGGGCAAGGCGCTGGTTCATCACCCCAATATCCTGGTGCTGGATGAGCCAACGGCAGGTGTGGATATCGAATTGCGCCAAATGCTTTGGGAGAATATCCGCAAGCTGAACGCGCAAGGTATGACCATCATTTTGACCACACATTATCTCGAAGAGGCCGAGGAAATGTGTGATGAAATCGCGATCATCAATCAGGGTGAGCTGGTGGCGCGCGACACCACGGCAAATCTGCTGGGACGGCTGGATGCAAAGGCGATGGTGGTCCACCCGGCGCATCCGGTGACGACACTGCCAGTGGGCGATGGGATCGCATCGGAGCTGCGCAGCGATGGTGCGGTGATCCTGCGCTACCACGGCAATCAGACGAGCGCAGAAGAGGTTTTGTCGGCGGTACGTGAGGCCGGGATTTCGATCCGGGACGTAAAAACCGAAGAGGCCGATCTGGAAGATGTGTTCCTGGCGCTGACAAAATCGCGGAGCTGATGGCGTGGTGGCGCGTCAGCATTCTGCCCTTGTTAGAGCCTAATTCTTCTCGTGCGAGCCGTCATTGTGTTTCGACGCAGTGACGGCGGAAGGCACGTTTCAGCATGTCGAGCTCGGCGCGCAGCAGTTCCACCTCAACCCGCAGATCATCGCCGGTCAACTCGCCGCAGATGAGGGTGAAATCGCCGAGCTTTGCATCGCTCGTCAGATCATAAATCACAAAACTCTGGACACCATCGGCAATCGCTTCGGTTGGAATTGGAATGGTGAGGGACCATTCGTTGGCGGTTTCACTTTCCTCAAGGGTGACATTTGGCACCAGACGGTCCAGGTGCCGCACCTCAATCGCAGGCATGGCGCCTGCAGCTCCTGAGCCTGCGATCCGTCCCTCCCAGAGGCCGTCGCGAAAACGAATTTTGGTCAATGTCAGCTGGCTCATATCGGGCCTTTCGAAGGTGGATTAGAGACTGGCGCGCCGGCTGCGGGATAGGGTGAGATCGCGCAGGGTCACTTGGTTCATTTCCGGAGCTTCAAAGATCAGCTCCAGCCACAGCCGCTCGACGCGTTTTTCGTTCAGGTCGGCATAGGCGAGGTCATATTCGACATGGGTTCGCTTGTCGCCCATAGGCATTTCACGAACCATTTGTTCGGTGTTCGGACCATGCTTGATGTTGAGCCGGGCGAAAATTTCAATCGGGTTTTCGGTTTCCACCGTGCAATCCACCCGTAACAGATGATCGCGGCTTAGCCCGTGGGTCACCTCTTGCGGCAGCTCAATGACCAGCGACAGGAATGAGCCGTCAAAGCGGAACACATCGAGGCGAACGCCATAGGGGGCGAGGTCTTCCTCGCGGTTGTTGCGCAGCTGGCGAAGGGTGAGCTCCGAGACGGCACAGTCGTGAAAAAGCTGCACCTCATCGCCGAGCCGGGTTTTGCTGGGGACCGCGGAGGCACCGGGAGCAGACAGCGGGCCGCGCCAGAGTTCCGGGCGCCATCCCCAGTCGGTGCCATGGGCGCGCGGAAAGGCATTGGATCCGATTTGCGGCAGCGCCAGCCGACTTTCGGCAACATGAATCAGTCGATCCAGATGCAGGCGCAGTGTTCTGGCACGATTGCGCTGCTCCCTCAACCGGCTGAGTGAGGCTTGGGGGGCCTGTTGCGCAAGGCGTCGCCATCGCTTCAGCACGCGTTTGAATAGCAGCTTTTCAATCGTCCTGCCCATAGGCTCAATATCCTGTCCTGCGCCCTGTCATTTTTGGCGCGATGCGACACGTGGCGACATGCGCATTGTTTTTTCTGACCCTAGCCAAAGCGATGGGCGCTGACAAACCTCCGGGCCGGTAATCTTGCCGGGCGATGGTATTGGCGGGGGCGCCGACCTGTTTCCAGCCCGTATACTGGTCACTATTGCGCGGGGACATCGGGGCTGGGGGGCAGATCTGCAGTTACGGAGGCTTCAAGCGTTTTTGCGGTCAACTCATTCAGCAGTCGGGCGCCGCGCCCACCGAGGTTGCGGCTGCCGCCGGGGGCATAAAGCGCAACCGCCACCAGTTGATCGTTCAGCACGAAGGCACCGCGCCAATGGACCGGGCTGGCGCCTCGGGCGCGGTGATCCGGCATGTTCAGTTTGACCAATGGCAGCATCATGTCGTTCCGCTCTGTCAGCAGTCGCGCGCCGGGCGCATTTTTCAACAGATCCGCGCTGGTCAGGGCTCCATCCGCGGGCCCGGCGGGGCCAACAGCGACCGTAATCAAGGCGCGGTTGCGGCCTGACGGGCCGGGGCGCAGGCTGGAGCAGGGGACCACGATGGCAAAGCCCCCTTCGGCCCGGTGGCCGGTCATGCGGGGATCGATGCAAAATCCGGTTGGCGGAACCAGGTGAATGGTGTCGCTGGCAAAGCTCATACGGGTGATATCGCCGGGTTGAGGATCAGCTGTATCCGCGACCAGTGATGCGCCGGTTCCAGCAGTGCATCCCGCCAGCGCAAGAGGGGTGACCACCATCAGCGCCAGTCGTGCCAGCCGGCGTCGCCTGATCGCTGATGACATCCGCTGTGCGCTACCGCAAAACCACTGTGCAACGGCGGTAGAAAAGCCACAGTTAGATTTGCCCGTCGGGATAGAGACATACCCGTTTTCCGCTTGTTGCGCAGTCTGCTCTCCATCCTGAATAGGTGATTTCTTTCCGTTGCTTACGATGGTCACAGTGGTCTCTGCCTGTCGTTGTCCTGCTCACCCTTGGCATAGTCTGAGGGGCGTGTCGGAGCAAGCATCTCACGCAAAAGTCGACCGGGTGTTGCCTTGTAATGTCAGGGGGCAATGATTACGGTCTGACCGCTGCACAGCCAGCAGGCGATTTCTCGCTAAGATCTTCCGACACGCAAAAGGAGCAGGGGATGCAATCCACCCTGTTTTCATTCATCTGGACCTATTCGCGGCGCCAGCAGATAGGTCTGTTGGCGTTGACCATGGTCACGTTCCCCTTCCTCTATGCGGCGTTGGAATTGCCCAAGCGGATTATCAACGACGCTATCGGTGCGCCGATGGATCAGGTTGAGGTTCTGGGGCAGCAGATCGGGCAGGTCGACTATCTGCTCTTGCTTTGTGTCGGGTTTTTAGCGGCGGTTCTGATCAGTGGCCTGCTGAAGATGCGGCTTAATACCATGAAGGGCATTGTCGCGGAACGTCTGCTGCGGCGCCTGCGGTACACGCTGATCAACCGGATGATGCGTTTTCCAGCGCCCTATTTCAGGACCACCAGCCAGGGCGAGTTGGTCTCCATGATCACCTCGGAATCAGAACCGATGGGCGGTCTGATGGGCGACGCCGTGGCGCAGCCTGTGTTTCAGGCCGGGCAGATGCTGACGATTGTCGCGTTTCTCTTCATGCAAAGCGTGTGGTTCGGACTGGCCTCGGTGGCGCTGATCCCGCTGCAGGCCTGGCTGATCCCTATGCTGCAACGTCAGATCAATTTGCTGAACAAGGATCGTATCCAGGAGGTGCGGGCTTTTTCAGCTGAGATTGGCGAAACCGCCGCTGGGATCGGGGATCTGCGGATCAATGGTGGCCGCCGATATCGGCTGGCGCAGATATCGGCACGTCTGGGACGGCTGTTCGATATTCGACGGCGGATCTACACCAAAAAATACTTCATGAAGTTTCTCAACAACATGATCGGTCACCTGACGCCGTTTGTGTTTTATTCCGCCGGCGGTGTGCTGGCGATCCGCGGTGACATCACGGTGGGCGCATTGGTGGCCGCCTTGGCCGCTTACAAGGATCTGTCAGCCCCATGGCGGGAGCTGCTGACCTATTACAATCAGGTGCAGGATATGAGCCTGCGCTGGTCGATCATGACCGATCGTTTCGCGCCCAAGGGCATGATCCCGGAGGAACTGATCGAGGGCACGCCGACGGATATCCCGCATCTGCGCGGCGCCATTGAACTGCGCAATGTGTCGGTGAAAGATGCCGACGGAAATATGGTGCTGGAGGATCTGTCGCTGACCATCCCTGCCGGGGGGCGTGTCGCGATCCAGAGCAGCAGCGAGGCGGAGCGCGCGGCCTTTGCAGCACTGCTGACGCGGGAGGTTGTGCCATTTCGCGGGTCGGTGACGATTGCAGGGCATCGGCTGGACCAGCTGCATCAGGGGGTGATCGCGGCGCGCGTCGGTTATGCCTATTCGCGGCCCTATCTGTTCAACGGCTCACTTGGCGACAATGTGTTGATGTCACTGCGCGATCATCCGCATATGCCTGCAGGCAGCGAATCCCGTGGCAAAAGCCGTGTGATGACCGAAGCTTGCCGCGCCGGAAACAGCCCGGATCCGCTGGCTGCGGATTGGATCAACCCGGCGCTGGCAGGGCTTGGATCCGAAAGCGAACTGCGTGACTGGTGGTTTCAGCTGGTCGAGGCGATGGGCATCGACGAGCAGCTGTTCCGTCGCACCCTCCACACCCGGTTTCAGATTGGTCCGCATCTTGGCCTTGTGCAGCAGATCATTGCCTTGCGCCCTCTTGTGGCGGAGCGGCTGGCGCGGGCGGGTCTTGCCGATGTGGTACATCGGTTTGAGCCGGAGGTGTTCAATCCAGCGGTTCCGCTCGGCGGTAATATCCTTTTTGCGGCACCCACCCGCCCGCTCGCGCCGGAGGAGCTGATTGCGGAGGACGGGCCGATTATCAGCGCGTTGCGGGATCATGGCCTGCAGCAAGACGTGATCACCTTCGGGCTTGGGGTGATGGAAACCTTGCGGCAGACCTTTGGTCGGGAGGACACAAATCACCCGTTGTTCAAACGGCTGGGGCTGGACGAGGGGTTGTATCAACGCATCGCCGAGGTTGCCGACCGCCAGGCGACGCTTGGGGTGACCGGGCTGCGCGAGGATGAGCGGGTGCTGCTGGCCTCGGTGCCGTTTCTGATCTCGGAGGAGCAGATCGGCACGGCGTTTCCGGAGCGGTTCAAGCAGCGCATCCTGGATATGCGACGTGATGTGGCACCGGCTCTGCAGGCACAATTGGGCGATCTCTTCGTCTCCATTACGCCCGACGCCTATTTGCCACGGCTGACCGTGTTGGAAAACGTGCTCTACGGGCGGCTGTCGCTCAGCGCGGGGGCCAAGGCCAAGCAGGTCGAGGATCTGGTCGCTGAAGTGTTGGAAGAACACGGTCTGCGCAAGCGTCTGGCGCTGATCCTCTATGACTTGCCGGCCGGTCTGGGCGGAACTGCGTTGGAACCTGTGTTTCAGGAACGCGCGGCCTTTACCCGGGCGGCGATCAAGCGGCCCGATATCCTAATTCTGGACCGCGCCTTGGCCAGCCATGACAGCGCCAGCAGGCTCAAATCCCGCGAGCGGCTCTCCAAGCTGATGCCAAATGCCACGATGTTGTTTCTGGAAGACCAGTTCAACCATCCGGAACGCTATGATATTTTTGTGAAAATCCAGAATGGCCGGATTGATGGCGTTGAGGGCAATCTGACCGATCCAATGGAGAGTGCTGCACGAAACGATCTGGGCAAACGGCTCGAACTGATCCAGAGCACGGAGTTGTTTTCGAAACTGGATGCACGAAACCAGCGTCTGCTGGCCTTCTCGGCGCGCTGGCATGATGTGGCCAAGGGCGACTACGTCTTCCAATATGGAGACGCCGGCGACGCGGTGTTCCTCTGCCTGTCCGGCAAGGCGGATTTGTTCTGGCCGGACCGCACTGCGGAGAGCACACCGATTTCGCAGATTGAACCGGGGCGGCTGATCGGGGATCTGGCCGTAATCCTGCACGACACACGGCAACTTGATCTGATCGCGGTGGAGGATTGCCGTTTTCTCAGGATTGGTGCCGAAGAATATCGCGCTGTGATCGAGGCTGATGCCGGCGTTGCCGTGCAACTGTTGGAGACTGTCTCGCGGCATCTGGTGCAGGTGGCAGGCGTGGCACGGGCCGCGGATCAGAATGTCACCGGCGGTGACACACCAGCGGTGGCAGCTGCCGCGATCGTCGCGGAGAAGCGGCCCGGCAATGTCCACTAAGCCCGCGACACCCGCCTATGCCGCCCATGACCTGCTGGTCGATCCGGCGCGGTCTGCGCCGCAACTCTGGCGCCTGTTGCTGGGTCTGCTTCTCATTGGCGTGCTGAGTTATGCGCTGACCGCTGTCGCGGTACAGACGCTGATCGCAGCCTTTCCGGGCACGTGGGTCCGCGATTTGCCAGCCGGTGGATCGCCGGTCGCGATGCTGGTGCTTCTGAGTAGCTTTCTCTGTGTGACCATCGCTGTCGCCTGTACACTGCGGCTGTTGCATCGGCGCAGTTTGCGCAGTGTGATCGGCCCCATGCCGCTGGCTCTGCAACAGTTTGGCCGCACCTGTTTGCGTCTCGCCATTCTGATGGCAGCGCTGGCGCTGCTCTGGCTGATCCTGCCGGGTGGTCTTGACGCTGGCGTGATGTCGGATCTGACACCGAATCTTGCGCTAAATCAGTGGCTGCGCCTGTTTCCGCTGGCGTTGATTGCGATCTTCATACAGATCAGTGCAGAGGAGATCCTGTTTCGCGGCTATCTTCAGCAGACACTTGCTGCGCGGGGTCTGCACCCGCTGATCTGGCTTTTGGTGCCATCTGCGATTTTTGCGGTGGGTCACTATGTGCCGGAGGACGCGGGGGCGAATGCGCCTCTCATTGCGCTTTGGGCTGGCGGATTTGGTCTTCTGATGGCCGATCTGACCGCGCGTGCGGGCACGCTGGGGCCAGCAATGGCCGTCCATTTTGCCAATAACATCATTGCGATCCTGCTGTTTGGCTCTCCAACCAGCCTGTCTGGTCTGGCCCTTTTTCTGGTGCCGTTTGAGCTGTCTGACCCTGTCATATTGCGGCAGATGCTGTGGCTCGACTTCGCGGTTGTGGGGCTTTGCTGGCTGGTTGCGCGGCTTGCCATCCGGCGCTGATTGCATTTAGACGCGCGGGGCCTTATTTGAAGGTCCAAACCGCCCCTACAAAGGCATGGCTTATGAACTGGATCACCAACTACGTCCGGCCGCGGATCAATTCGATCTTCTCGCGCCGCGAAGTTCCCGAGAACCTTTGGCGCAAATGCGATGAATGCGGCACCATGCTGTTTCACCGCGAGCTGAGCGACAATCTGAATGTCTGCAACAACTGCGGGCATCACATGCACATCACGCCCCGCGACCGTTTTCTGGCGTTGTTTGATGGTGGCATCTTCACCGAGGTTGCCGTGCCTGAGCCACTGGCGGATCCGCTGAAGTTCCGGGATCAGAAACGCTACCCCGACCGGATGAAAGCAGCGCAGAAGACGACGTCCGAGAAAGAGGCGATGCTGGTGGCCGCCGGTGAAATTGGCCGGACCCCGATCATAGCCGCCGCGCAGGACTTCTCCTTCATGGCGGGATCCATGGGCATGTATGTTGGCAACGCGATCATTGCCGCTGCTGAAGAGGCGGTGAAACTGAAACGCCCGCTGGTGCTGTTTTCCGCTGCCGGTGGCGCGCGCATGCAGGAGGGGATCCTGTCGCTGATGCAGATGCCCCGGACCACGGTTGCGGTGCAGATGCTGAAAGAGGCAGGTCTGCCTTATATTGTGGTGCTGACCCATCCGACCACCGGGGGTGTGACCGCCTCTTATGCGATGCTGGGGGACGTGCATATTTCTGAGCCCAACGCATTGATCTGCTTTGCCGGTCCGCGTGTGATTGAGCAGACCATTCGCGAAAAACTGCCCGAAGGGTTCCAGCGCGCCGAATACCTGCTGGATCACGGCATGTTGGATCGCGTGACACCGCGCACCGAAATGCGGGAAGAGTTGATCAAGATCACCCGGATGCTTCTGGGTCTGCCACCGCAGATTGTTGGCGACCTGCCTGCACCGGATGAAAGCGAGCAGGCCGCGAATGATGCCAACGGTGCCGCAGACGCACCGGTATCAGGAACCTGATCCTGCTAGAATTGTGATATTACGGCCCGCTCGTCCTGCGCGCGGGCCGTTTCTATATTGCCCTCGTAAAATCGCCTACATCAGTGAGCCGCAAAATGACCCAGACCTCCGACGCGATCCTTGCCCGCATGATGGCGCTGCACCCCAAGATCATCGATCTGACGCTGGACCGGGTCTGGCGGTTGCTTGCGGCGCTGGATAATCCGCAGGAGAAGCTGCCGCCGGTGGTCCATCTGGCGGGCACCAACGGCAAGGGCTCCACACAGGCGATGATCCGCGCCGGGCTTGAGGGGATGGGCAAGAGTGTTCACGCCTATACTTCGCCGCATCTGGCACGGTTCCACGAACGCATCCGGCTGGCGGGGGAGCTGATTTCGGAGCCGCACCTAAGTGAGGTGCTGGATGAGTGCTACGCCAAGAACGGCGGCGAGAACATCACCTATTTCGAAATCACAACGGTGGCGGGCCTCCTGGCGTTTTCGCGCGCGCCTGCGGATTACACCCTGTTGGAGGTCGGCCTTGGTGGGCGTCTGGATGCAACCAACGTCATCACGCCTGAGATCTCGGTGATCACTCCGGTTTCCATCGATCACGAACAGTTTCTGGGCAACACCCTGACCAAGATCGCGGGCGAAAAGGCCGGTATCATCAAACGCGGCGTGCCGGTTGTGGTTGGCCCCCAGCCAGAGGAAGCGATGGAAGTCATTGAGGCCACTGCCACCCGCCTCGGTGCGCCATTGATCGCTTATGGTCAGCACTGGCATGTCTGGGAGGAACGCGGGCGGCTGGTGTTTCAGGACGAATACGGCTTGCTGGATCTGCCGCTGCCGGCCCTGCTGGGGGCGCATCAGATCCAGAACGCCGGTGCGGCGCTGGCTGTTCTGCGCCACCTTGGCGCGGATGAGGCTTCCTGCGAGGCGGCCATGGCCAATGCCGAATGGCCTGCGCGCATGCAGAAGCTGAAAACGGGTCCACTGGTAGATGCGGCGCCCGCGGCTGAGCTGTGGCTGGACGGCGGCCACAACGCGGCGGCAGGCCTTGCGTTGGCGGAGGTGCTGGCGGGATTGCCCGCGCGGCCCACGAATCTGATCTGCGGCATGCTGAACACCAAGGACGTGAGCGGCTATATGGCTCCGCTGGCCCCGCATGTTGAGAGCCTCACGGCGATTTCAATCCCGGATGAGGTGAATACGCTCAGCGCCGAAGAGACCGAAGCCGCAGCCAAGTCCGTGGGCATCAAGGCCGACACGGCAGAAAGCACACTGGCAGCGCTGCAGGTAATCACCGCCAAGGACCCGCAGGCGCGGGTGCTGATCTGCGGCTCACTCTATCTGGCGGGTCATATCCTGCGTGACAACGGCTGACGCTGAGAGCCGGGGTGCTTGCTGCGTACCCCGCCTGTCACCTTTCCCCAAATACTCCGGGGGTGAGAAAGCCTTGCTTTCGAGGGGGCAGCGCCCCCGGCAACGTCGCCCGTTTCCACCACTTTGTTCAGCTCTGCTGACCCCAATCCTTGTCCTGCATCTCCCGCAGACGCGAGGCGGTGCGTTCAAATTCAAACGTGCCTTCCCCTTCGACATAGAGCATTTCTGGCTCTGCCGCTGCGGAACAGATCAGGCGCACCCCTGCCTCATACAGCGCATCAATCAGCGTCACGAACCGCTTGGCCTCGTTGAAGTTGTTGCGCGACAGGCGGGGGATGTCCTCCAGCACCAGAACTTTGACAACCTCCGCAATGGCCAGATAGTCGCCAGGCCCCAGCATCTTGCCGCACAGATCGTAGAACCCGGCCCGCGCCACCCCGTTGCGAAAGGCGGGCAGAGTGACCTCGCGCCCTTTGACCTCCAGCGTTAGAGGCATTGCCGGGCCTCCCGACAAATCTTCCCAGATCGCACGGATCTTTGCGTTGGCCTCGGCATTCACCGGCGAAAAATAGACCTGCGCCCCAGTGAGCCGATCCTGACGGTAGTCGACCGGGCTGACCATCTCATGGACCTGCATCTGCTGCTTGATGAGATCAATGAATGGCAGGAACAGCTGCCGGTTCAGCCCATTCTTGTAAAGGTCATCCGGCACCCGGTTTGAGGTGGTGATCACGGTGACACCGGCGGCAAACAGGGCCTCAAACAACCGCCCAACAATCATTGCGTCGGTGATATCGGTGATCTGCATCTCGTCAAAGGCCAAGAGCCGGACCGATCCGGCCACCTCTGCCGCGACCGGTGCGAGGGCATCCTCGACCCCCTGCTGGCGCGCCTCGTGCATTTTGCCGTGGATTTCCTGCATGAAGGCGTGGAAATGCACGCGACGCGATGGAACATCTTGGAGGCTGTCGACAAACAGATCCATCAGCATCGATTTGCCACGCCCGACCCCGCCCCAGAGATACAGCCCCTTCACCGTCTCGTAGGTGGCCTTGCGAAACAGGCCCCGCTTGACAGGAGGGGCTTTGAGACCCTCGGCTATGCGGTCGAAATGGGGGAGCACGGCTTCCTGTGCCGGATCCGGTTTCAACAGGCCGACGTCGATTTTCTGCTGATAGAGCGCGGTCAGATGGGTCATGCCGCAAGGGATAGCGCGCAGGGATGCGGATGGGAAGAGATGTCCCGACAGGTCTCTACGGGCTTGCTTGGCAAGCGCTGTGACCGGGGCGCGAGCCATTTGGAAAGCGGAGTGCCTCATACATCAATTATTCTTGCCCATTCTCGCAAAAATCCTGATTTGACCGGATGTGGTTTTTCCGTACCGTCGTCTGGCCGGACATATCCCGGCGAAGGAGCCTCCTCATGACCCGACCTGCCCCGCTGTTCACCCCCGTTCTGATCGTTGGCTGTGTCGTCATCATGGTCAGCTTTGCTGTGCGGGCCTCTTTTGGGGTATTTCAGATCCCCATTGCCGAGGAGTTCGGCTGGCTCCGGTCCGAATTCTCGCTGGCGATTGCCATTCAGAACCTGGCCTGGGGGATCGGCCAGCCGATTTTTGGCGCGATTGCCGAGAAAATCGGTGACCGGAAGGCGATCATCATCGGAGCACTTATCTATGCTGCCGGATTGGTGTTCAGCGCCTGGGCCACCACACCGTTTGAGATGCAGGCCTATGAATGGCTGGTGGGGTTCGGCATTGCGGGTACAGGGTTTGGTGTTGTGCTGGCCGTGGTTGGTCGTGCCAGCTCGGATGAGAACCGGTCGATGTCACTGGCCATTGTGACGGCGGCGGGGTCTGCCGGGCAGATCTTTGGCGCTCCAACCGCGGAGTGGCTGCTGACATTCCTCAGCTGGCAGAGCGTATTTCTGGTGTTCGCGGGCGTAGTTCTGGCGCTGATTTCAACATTGCCGCTGATGCGGGCACCTGAGGCGGCCTCTAAGGCTGAGCTGGAAGAGAGCATGGGGGCGATCCTGAAGAAGGCGTTCAAGGATCCTTCTTACACGCTGATTTTCCTTGGCTTCTTCAGCTGCGGCTATCAGCTGGCATTTGTCACCGCGCATTTCCCAGCCTTCGTGACAGAGATGTGCGGACCGATCCTGCCGGGCGGTGCGCTGTATTCCATCGGGATCACCTCCACCTCGGCGCTTGGGGCGGTGGCGATTTCGCTGATAGGGGCGGCAAATGTGGGCGGGACATTGCTGGCGGGCTGGCTTGGCAACCGGTACTCCAAGAAATACCTGCTGGCGGCAATCTATACCGGCCGTACGATTGCGGCGGCGGCCTTCATCCTTGTGCCGATCACGCCGGTCACTGTGATCGTGTTTTCCATCGTTATGGGGTCCCTGTGGCTGGCCACGGTGCCGCTGACCTCCGGTCTGGTCGCGCATCTTTACGGGCTGCGCTATATGGGCACGCTTTATGGGATTGTGTTCTTCAGCCACCAGCTGGGCAGTTTCCTTGGCGTCTGGCTGGGGGGACGGATGTATGACATCTATGGTGACTACACGCTGGTCTGGTGGATCGGCGTTGGGATCGGAGCTTTCAGCGCCATTGTCCACCTGCCGATCCGTGAGCATCCGCGCACTGTGCTGGCCGCCGCCTGACGGTGGTGCGGCGGGGGGGCTATGTTCCCCCTTGCCAGCGGTCCAGAATGTGTCGGCTGGTCATCAGGTCCATATGGGCGCCGCCCCCGTTTTTGAACAGGGTGATCTTGGCAGGATCGAAGCGGGGGAAGGCTGTCAGATCGTAGAAATCTGCCCGCACGTCATCGCGGCTGATCACTCCCTGTGCGAGAGGGATCTTGAATTCACCGATGTGATCTAAGGTGGTGTCAAAGCTGTCGCAATAGATGTCCGCGCGTTGCAACGCCTCATCATCGGCTTCGCGCATGTCTGGACGGTAGGCGCCGATCAGGTTCAGGTGCTGACCAGGTCGCAACCACGCGCCCTTGATGACAGGGCTGGAGGACATGGTGCAGGTCACGACAATATCAGCCGCCCGCACGGCAGCTTCCAGATCGGTTGCAACTTTGGCGTTCGGATAACGGTCGGCCAGCGCTTCGGCTTTCTCAGCGGTGCGGTTCCAGATGCGGAGCTGTGCCTTGGGGTAGGCGGTGCCAAAGGCCTCGATCAGCGATGCGCCAACGGTCCCGGCCCCAACAATCAGGATCTCTCGGCTGTCAGGGTTGGCCAATCGCAGAGCGCCTAAAAGACTGTCCCCTGCGGTTTTCCATTTGGTCACCAGATGGAAATCGACCAAAGCCTCCAGCATGCCGGACTGATCCGCATATAGACAGACAGCCCCGTTGACCATTGGGTGGCCCTGATCCGGGTTGCCGGGAAAAATAGTGGCACTTTTGACCGCCAGACCCAGACCATCGATCCAGGCCGCGCGATTGAGCAGCGTGTCGTTGCCCCGGTAAAGGAAACTGTCGGTGACCTCGGCCTTCTGCAACTGGTGACCGGCGGCAAGCGCGTCGCAGAATGAGAGCCAGTCAAGATTGGCTTCCCCCTGATCAAAGGGGATCTGCAGGATCGTGGTCATCGGGCGCCCTCCGCTGTTAGCAAGCCCTCGGAGATCAGTCGATCGGCCCAACCCTGAGGGTGGGTAAAGAGATGGGTCTGCCAGCCACGTGCGGCGGCGGCTTCGATGTTTTCGGGGCGGTCATCCGTGAAGAGCAGCCGTTCTGGTGCCACGCCCGTGTCGCGTTCCAGATGGGCGTAAATCTCCGCTTCCGGTTTCAGGGTCTGCAGATGACCAGACACAAAGGCCTGATCGAATTCGTTGAAGAACGGGTAGGTGGTCTTGGCCAGATCAAAGGTGCCAATGCCAAAATTGGTCAGCGCAAACACTGGTACGCCGCGCTGCCGCAGTGCGCGCATCAGGCGGACGGAGTGTGGGATTTCAGGGCTGGCCATCTGGAGCCAGCTGTCGTGCCAATGGCGAATTTCCTCAGCCCATTCGGGGTGCTGATCGGCAAGCGCGTAAACCGCGTCTTTGAAGTCATCCCCCCGGTCTATGCCAAGGTTCATGCCATGCAGATCGACCTCGTGAAACAGGGCTTCGCGCTGGGTCTTGCCGATCTTGGCATCATAAAAGCGCTCGGGCTCCCATTCGATCAGCACGCGGCCGATATCAAAAACGACGGCTTGGATGGTCATCTTCAGCTCTCCTATCCGGTCGAGCGCGGTCGCGGGCGTGGCGCCGGGCGACTGCGGCGGGTTTCGCGCCAGACTGAAACAAGCCCGGCGCCAATGATCAAGGTGGATCCGATCCAAACCGGCCCGTCAGGCCATTCATCAAACACCAGAACCCCCCAGATTACAGCCATCGGCATGGCGATATATTCGAATGGGGCGACCAGACCGGCTTCGCATTGGCGGTAGGCCTGGCTGACAAGGTAGCCCCCGATGGAGCCCGCAAGCCCGACGATGAGGAACAGGATCCAGTCTTGTGGCTCGGGCCAGACCCAGGCGCGCAGAATGAACTGTACCCCGGCGTTGTCAGAACTGGCAAAGCGCCCATCGCCGGTTGTCAGCCCCACAAGGGTGCTCACCAGCAAGAAGCCCAGCGTGGGATAAAAAGAGAGCGTTGCCGCCTTGTCCTCGCCGCCCGCACGTCGGGTCAGGACATGCAGCGTGGCGTAGCCGCAGGCCCCCAGAAACGGCAGGATCGCAGCCGGTTGAAAGGTGCCGGGACCAGGGCGCATGATGATCAGGATCCCGGCAAAGCCAATCGCAACTGCCGTCCAGCGCCAGGGGCCGACCCGTTCCTTCAGGAAGAGAACTGACAGGCTGGTCACCACCAGTGGCGTGGCAAAGGCGATGGCCACTGCCTCAGCCATTGGCATGATTGCAAGACCGGTGAAGAAACAGAGGTTGGCAAACAGCACAGCAAGGCTGCGCAGCAAATGCAGGCGAGGTTGACGCGTCCGCAGGATACCGTAGCCGCCTTCGAGCGGGATAATCAGCACCAGCAACACAACCATTGCCACCACTGAGCGCAGCATCACCACCTGATAGAGCGGATAGTCCCCGGACAGGAATTTGAAGATCACATCAATGATGGAGAAGCAGACCGCGGCGCCAATAGCGGCAAAGACGCCAAGAACCGAGAGGCTGGCCTGTTGCTGCGTCACGTCTGCCCCCTCTGGTCGTCTGCCCTGCGATCAGTGGCGCAAAGAGAAGCCAGAGGCAAGGGCTGCGCAACCGGCGTGGGTCAGTTGGCGGCTGCGGCGCGGATTTCGCGCTCCAGCGCATCCAGAAATCTGGAGCGATCCGCCTTGGTAAACCCCTTGCCGCTGCCGCCCGCACCCAGTGGATTGGCGGCGCGGAGGTCTGCCATCAGATCGCGCATCGCCAGTTGCTGGCCGATATTGGCTTCAGTGAACCGCTCGCCGTTATGGCGCAGCACACGTGCGCCAGCCTCGATACATTTGGCGGCCAGCGGGATGTCCCCGGTAACCACCACATCGCCCGCGCCACAGCGTTCCGCGATCCACATGTCTGCCACATCGGCGCCTTCTGATACGATCACCGTTTCCACCAGCGGGTTCTGCGACGGGCGCAGCCCGCCATTGGAAACCACGTACATGGTGACCTTATGGCGGGTTGCCACGCGCTCGGCCTCGGCTTTGACCGGACAGGCATCGGCGTCGATATAGAGTGCCATCACTCCGCAGCCTTGGTCGACTTCGCCTTGGCTGTCGATTTACCCTTGGCGGCGGGCTTGGATGTCTCCGCGTCTGATTTCTTCACCTTGAATTCATCAGGGATGGGCATCCGGTTGAAGGCATCAAGGCCGGCGATCTTGTATGCCTCCGCCAGGGTTGGATAGTTGAAGGTGTTCTGAACGAAATAGTCCACCGTGCCCTTGAGGTTCAGAACCGCCTGCGCAATGTGGATCAGCTCAGTCGCGCCTTCGCCGACGATCTGGACGCCCAAAACCCGGCGGGTTTTGAGGGAGAACAGCATTTTCAGCATGCCGTGCTCAAGCCCCATGATGTGCCCGCGTGAGGTTTCGCGGAAGCGGGCGATGCCGATTTCATAGGGGATGCCCCGTTCCTGCAATTCCTCCTCCGACATGCCGCAGGTGGACATTTCGGGCACAGAATAGATCCCGTAGGGGAACCAGGGGCTTTCCGGCAGGGTTGGGGTCTCCAGCGCATGACAGGCCGCGACCCGGCCCTGTTGCAGCGAGGTTGAGGCCAGCGAGGGGTGGCCGATCACGTCACCGGTGGCATAGATATGCGGCACGGCGGTTTGGTAGGATTTGCGGTCCACGCTGAGGCGACCGCGATGATCCGTCTCCAGCCCGACGGCTTCAAGGTTCAGCGCCTCGGTATTGCCCATGCGGCCCGCCGCAAACAGCAGCATGTCGCCGCGCACATGGCGCCCGTTCTCTAGGCTGACCTCAATATGGCTGCCCTCATCCTCAATCTTGGTGATGGCCGAGCCAAGTCGCAGATCGACACCGTTTTCGCGGATCTGATGGGTGAAATCCTGAATCAGCGTGCTGTCGATGAAGTCAAGGAAGGTGTCGCGCGGCTCAATCAGGGTCACGCGCACATCAAGGGCGGAGAACATAGTGGCATATTCAACACCGATCACGCCTGCACCAACAACGACCAGCGAGCGGGGGATTTCCTCCATCTCAAGGAATTCATCGCCATCAACCACGGTTTTTCCGTTGAAGGGCACGTAGTCCGGGCGATAGGTCCGCGTGCCGGTGGCGATCAGGAATTTCTCGCCAGTCACACGGGTGGTATCACCTGCCTCGGTTGCAACTTCGACCTCGTTCGGGCCGACAAAACGGGCCAGGCCGGGCAGAACCTCAACATGGTTGCGGTTGAACTGGTGTTCCAGCACGTCGACCTCATGATCGAGCGTCATATGCAGGCGGGCCTTCAGATCCTCGGCCTGAATCTGATCTTTGACCCGGTAGGCACGTCCGTAGAAACTGCGCTCGCGCCAGCCGGAGAGGTTCAGTACGGTTTCACGCAGGGTTTTGGACGGGACGGTGCCGGTGTGGACCGAGACACCGCCGAGCCGATCCTTGCGGTCGATCACCAACACGCGGCGGTGCAGCTTCCCGGCCTGAATGGCTGCGGTCCGGCCAGAGGGGCCAGAGCCGATAATGATGAGATCATAGTTGTAGTCTGTCATGGTTCAGCCCCGGTACAGCGCTTCGGCATGGAAGGAGACATGATCCTCCATGAAGGTGGAGACGAAGAAATAGCTGTGGTCATAGCCGGGCTGCATTCGCAAGACCGCCTGCTGACGGCGCGCCGCGGCTGCCTGCGCCAGTGCTTCGGGCTGCAGCAGATCGAGAAACTGGTCTGATGTTCCGGTGTCGATCAGCATAGGCCCGTCAAAGCCGCTATCCTGCATCATCAGGGTGGCATCGTGACGGGCCCAGGCCGCCTCGTCCGCGCCAAGGTATGCAGACAGCTGTTTGCGACCCCAGTCACTGGCGGAGGGGTTGCAGATCGGTGCGAAGGCCGACACCGACCGGAACCGGCCCGGCAGGTTCATCGCCATCGTCAACGCGCCGTGCCCGCCCATGGAATGGCCGGTGATCGACTGGCGGTCCATATCCAGCGCAAACTGTTCGCCGAGCAGAGCGGGCAGTTCTTCGGTGATATAGTCCCACATCTGGAAATGCGGAGCCCAAGGGGCCTGCGTGGCATTCACGTAGAAACCAGCGCCCTGACCCAGATCGTAGGCCTCATCATCGGCGACCCCTTCGCCACGGGGGGAGGTATCGGGGAAAACCATGGCGATGCCCTGTTCGGCGCACCAGGCTTGCGCCCCGGCCTTGGTCATCGCGTTTTCATGGGTGCAGGTCAGCCCGGAGAGATACCACAGCAGCGGAACCGGGCCATCGGCGACTTCCTCCGGCAGGAACAGCCCAAAGGTCATGTCGCAGTTGGTGCTGCTGCTGGCATGGCGATAGACGCCTTGCACGCCTCCGAAGGCGGCATTTTCCGAGACGGTTTCCATGGGGCGACTCCTTTGTTCCTTGTTGGTCTATCGCTACCTGTGGTCAGCCATAGCGTCCAGTGACTGCGCGTCTGCGGCTCTTGTTTTTGCGACATATGATTGCAAAAACCTGAAGACTGCGGTCTCTGGCGGTCTGAAGTGCTGGCCTGATCCGCCCATCAGGACGCTTGGCACGTGTTAGGGCAGCGTCAGGACTGAAACCCAGGCGATCACCATCGGCAATGTCAGGATAGAGAGGGTCGTTGAGAGCAGAATAGCGGCGGAGGCCCGATGCGGTGCGACGCCATAGTGCTGGGCCAGCATGTAGACATTGCCAGCAACTGGCAGCGCAGAAGCGGCAATTGCAACCGCCGCGGCATAAGGATCGACCGGGATCAGCAGCAGTAGACAGAGGGCCACGGCGGCCGGATGCAACACCAGTTTGGCAAAGCTGAGCCAGCTGGCGATCTGGACCCGTTCTGCGGATTTCGACGCCAGAGAGGCGCCGATGGCAAAGAGAGCGCCCGGCGTTGCCGCATCGCCAAGCAGCGCCAGAAACGCATTGGCAGGCGTCGGAATCGGCAGGGCCAGAGCCGACCATATCAGACCGGCGCAAATGGACAGGATCATCGGGTTCTGCAGCAGCCCCCGCCCAACCAGCCGAAGCGTATCACCGCCGAACCCGCTGCCACGCCCGACGTTTATCAGAACCACGATTAGGGAGGAAAACACCACCAGATCGACGCTGAGGATCAGCATCATGGGGCCCACAGACGCAGGACCGAACAGCAGAACCATCATCGGCAAGCCAAGAAAACCGACATTGCCGATGGCTGCACATTGCGCCTCAACCGCGGCGGTCTGCATATCGAGACGCCGCAGAAGCGCTACCAGCGTGGTCAGGACATAGACCGCCATCGTGCCCAGCAGGTAACCGAGGATCAGCCGTGGGTCGAAGATTTCGGAGAAGGACATATTGGCGGCAAACCGAAAAATCATCGCCGACAATGGAAAGTAGAAGACAAATTTAGTCAGGCTCGCAGTCGCCTCCTCGGAGAAGAAACGGCTGCGCCCGGCCCAGTATCCAAGGCCAATAATTGCAAAAAACGGAAGTGTTCTCAGAAATATATCGAGCATCGCCGCAATTGGTAACCTGAATTAACCAACGCGGAAAGAGGGTTCTGTCTCCGTCGGGAACGAGTGTTCGGTCCCGTATCGAACCCGGCACTTGGGTTTCCACGGACTGCCCTATCCATCGGCACTGCAATGCCGATGGGTCTGGCGCGCAGCCGTGCTGGTGGCAGAGCTGTTGCCTGTGTCGCAACGTTCTGAGAGCAGGTTTATTTCCCTTGCGTGCGCGGCGCGCTAACTCACAGGGTGTCAAGGTGTTACAAATGGGCGTGAGGCAATGCTTGACCTCATTTGCGAATGTGTAGATTGGACCCGAGATCTGCGACATATCCGGTCGCACCCGACGCCACAGCAGAGAGTATGGATGAACCAGCCAGCCGCCATTCCCCGTAAGGGCCGAAAATATGACCAGGTGCTTCAGGGCGCGCGGGATGTATTCATGGCCCATGGGTTTGAAGGCGCCAGCGTTGATGATATCGCCCGCAAAGCCGGTGTTTCCAAGGCGACGCTCTACAGCTATTTTCCGGACAAGCGCCTGCTGTTCATGGAGGTTGCCCGCCACGGGTGTGCCCGTCAGGCGGATAGGGCGGTAACGATCGCGTCGGGCTGTTGCGAGCCAGAGATGGCGCTGCGCGAGGCGGGTCATCATATCCTCTCAGTGATCCTGTCGGAATTTGGTGTGAAGATGTTTCGCATCTGCGTTGCCGAGGCGGACAGGTTTCCCGACCTGGGGCGGCGGTTCTATGAAAGCGGGCCTGCGACCGTTCGGTCCCAGCTGCGAGAGTATCTGGCGGAGGCAACATCACGTGGCGAACTGAAGATCGACGATCTGGATCTGGCTGCGGATCAGTTTGCCGAATTGTGTCGCGCGGATATGTTCTTGCGCTTGCTGTTCAATATCGAAGCTGAGATCGGACTGCAGGAGCGGGAGCGGGTGGTCGATGCGGCGATCACCACATTCCTCGCCCGTTATGGCGCGTCTGCCTAAAGTTTAGGCGACGGACCGGAGGGGCCTTAGTGGGTGGTGAATTCCCTGGGCGTGTTGCGATAGATCTGGTGGCAGTTGTGACAGGCAGAGATCAGCCTTGGCAAACTGCGTCTTAGTCCTGAGGCTGAGCGGGTATTCAGCGCGCGCGCTGCTTTTTCAGCATCATCGGCATGGCGTTTGAAATCAGCCCAATTCGTCCAAATGCCACCGCGCGCGTGGGACGAGAGATCTGTCACGTCGCGGCGGAAATGGCGCGGAATGCGGCGTGTCGACCGGATCAGGCTGCGTCGTGCCGCACGGGCGCCGGACCGATCAAACGCGATATAATCCCGCGTCATTGCGGTGAGATCCTGAAGCGCCTTTTTCTGACTGCTCATCAGGGCGATGCGCTCGGCAACATATTTGTTCGGTGCGGGGCTTTCTGCCTCAACCTTGCCCGCGAGCAATAGCAATGCCGCCATCAGCAACAGACTACTCAACACCGCAAAGAAAGGGATCAGAAGTTGGCGGGTGTTCGGAGACACTGCGACGACCCGCGCCGGGTGGGTGCTGTCCTTTGTCAGGTGGAGTGTCATCGCCTGCTGTTTCCCTAACCAGATGTGTCGCAAGGCCGCCAGATTATGCGGATCGGGTTAGATCGCGGTTAATGCGCAAACGGACTTCCAACAGCGAACACTTCGACGGCGGGCGAAATGTTTGTACTGGGCCTGATCCCGGGCGCTGGGTTAGTCTCTGTGCATGAGTACGCCACGATTTGATATTCTGGGCCAGGCCCTGGCCGATGCCAGCCGCACCCGTATGTTGTGCGAATTGCTGGATGGGCGGTCCTACACCAACAAGGAGCTGGCCTCAGCCGCTGGTGTCACCCCGCCCACTGCCACCGCGCATTTGCAGATGTTGCAGTCCGCAGGTCTGGTGGTGGCCGAAAAGCGCGGGCGCTGTGTGTTTCACCGGTTGGCCAGTGCGGAGGTGGCCCATACCCTCGAACAGCTGGCGGCGATTGCGCCATCGGATCATCTGCATCGCGCACAGCAGCGCAAGGCGGGTCAATTGGCACCGCTCCGTAGCTGTTACGACCATTTTGCGGGCCCGCTGGCTGTGGCGATGACTGCGCGTTTCATTGAGCTGGGCCTTCTGGTTGAGCGCAACGGAGGGTTTGAGGTGATCCCGGCGACAGAATGGGACAGGCTTGGCGTGGTGCTGCCTGACCAGCCGGGACGGCAGCCATTTGCCCGCCCTTGTATGGACTGGACCGAACGGCGTCTGCATATTTCAGGCGCTTTAGGGCGTCAGTTGCTGTCCCACGCGCTGGATGCGGGGTGGGTGAAGCGCCAGTCCGTTAAACGGGGCTTGTTGCTGACGACGCCCGGTCGGGCGGCATTTGAGCAGATCATTGGCCTGGATACGCGGTCTGTTGTGCCTGAACTTTCGCCGTCCTGAGGGCGGCGCAGCACGGTCGATCAGCAATAATGCTTGATTTGCGGGCTGTTTGGCGCGACGCTGTTGATATGAGCTTTGACCAAGTGCAGCCCTTCTCATCGTTTTCTGACCCGCAGCAGGTTGCCTTTCATCGGACCGAACTTTCGGTGATCCTGTCGCTCTATGGTCGTATGGTTGCCGCCGGGGAATGGCGGGACTACGGCATTTCCACCCTACGGGATCTGGCTGTATTTTCGGTGTTTCGCCGCACGGCTGAGCACCCATTGTACCGGATCGAAAAGCGGCCCAAGCTGCGCAACCGGCAAGGACAATATGCGGTTGTCGGCATGGATGGTCAGATCCTGAAACGTGGACATGATCTGCGAATGGTGCTGCGGGTGCTTGAGCGTAAGCTGATCAGATCGGTGACCTGACGGCCTGACACGCGTTTGCACGGCAGCGGGTTTCGCCTCAGAGGATGACGCGCCGATGGCCGGTGACCGGTCCATCACCCTGTGACATGATCCGTTCCACGGCTGCAGCAACAGGCTCCAAGGCGACGGCCATGTGATAGGCGTTTGCATGGATCATGGTTTCGGGGTCCTGCATCAGTGCCACGTGCCCCTTCCAGAACAGCAGGTCACCCGATTGCAGATCGGTGGGCACCGCCGTGTTGCCAAGCGGGATATTGTTGCCCAACTCATGCTCTTGCTGGTCACTGTCACCGGGGCAAGCTACCCCGCAGGCCAGCATCGCCGCCTGAACCAGACCGGAACAGTCGATGCCCCAGCGGCTGTTGCCGCCCCATAGATAAGGGGTCCCAAGGAACAGCTGCGCGACAGCGACCGGATCCCTATCGGTCTGCGAAATTGGCCGCAAATGATGAAGCGGGACGTAGCCCTGATTTGTTTCAGCAAATTTCTCACCGAGGCTGGAGACGCGCAGCCTGCTGCCGTGGCTGAGGCTGCAGAGATCTGCGGATTTCATATCTGCAGTGCTATAGGCATGGGTCGCCGGGGTGCAGATCCGATGCGTGACGGGCTCGGGGGACTGTTCCAGCGCCGAGGTCGGGATATAGCCGACATAGCGATCCGCAACGGCCTGCACGAAGGCCCAGCCGTCATGGTCATCGTAGATAGTGACCTCAGCCCCCAAGAGCAGTTGCCGATCCCTTGGTCCGTCCGGGCGCCGCAGGAGATTTACGACCGGTAGACAAACCTGTGCAGGCTGGCCCTCAACGATCTGCCTGCCATCGGGATCCAGAGCCAGATGTGCGGCGACTACGCGGTCGTTTGCGGGTGTGCGGCGGGGATCCATCGTCCTATCCTTCAGAGTTTCAGCATCTGAGGGAGCGCCTCGAACACAGCGCGCGCGCCTTGCAACGCACCACCTTTGGGGCGCGCCGGGGCTGCGCTGGGGGTCCAGCCATAGATATCGAAATGCATGTAGCGGTGTTCTCCGGCAAAACGGCGCAGGAACAGGGCTGCGGTGATTGAACCGGCGAAACCGCCGCTGGGCGCATTGTCCAGATCGGCAATCTGCGGCTCGATCATTGCCTCATAAGGGGCGTGGAAGGGCATGCGCCAGACCGGGTCGGCGACCTTGGCTGCTGCCGCGTTGATGGCATCCGCATCAGCGTCAACATCCGTATAAAACGGCGCGAGATCCGGACCGACGGCAACGCGGGCCGCACCGGTCAGTGTTGCCATGGAAATCAATAGATCGGGCGTCTCCTCCGCCGCATAGGCCAGCGCATCGGCCAGTACCAGCCGACCTTCGGCATCGGTATTGTTGATCTCTACGGTCAACCCGTTGCGGGCGGTCAGCACATCGCCGGGGCGGAACGCGTTGGCAGAAACACTGTTCTCGACCGCCGGGATAAGCACACGTAACGCGACGGGCAGCTGCAGCGCCATGATCATATGGGCCAGTCCCAATACATTGGCCGCGCCGCCCATATCTTTCTTCATCAACCCCATACTGCTGCCGGGTTTGAGGTTCAGTCCGCCAGTGTCAAAACAGACGCCTTTGCCCACAAGTGTCAGCTTGGGGCCGGTGCTGCCCCAGCGCATCTCCAGCAAGCGTGGGCGGCGGTCAGAGGCGCGGCCGACGGTGTGGATCATCGGGAAATTCTGCGCCAGAAGGTCCTGATCTGCGATCACATTGATGCTTGCGCCATGTTGGTCGGCAAGTGTCTGGGCTGCCTCCTGCAGCTCTGCCGGACCCATGTCTGCCGCAGGTGTGTTGATCAGATCCCGTGTCAGGAACTCCCCCGCAGCGAGGGCTTCGAGCCGGGCGCTATCCACACCCTCGGGCGCAATCAGATGTGTCTCGGCGTCTCGCCCTCGTTTGTAGCGGTCAAACCTGTACTGGGCGAGCAGCCAACCCAGGCACTCTGCCGGGCGGTCCTCTTGGGCAATGCCTTCGACGAGATGGTATGTGCCCTTGGGCAGTTTGGACAGTGCACCGGCCAGGATAAAGCGGCGGCGCGCGCGGTCTTTCTCCGTACCATATCCGACCAAGGCCTGCCGCGGCTGACCATCTTTGTCCGGGAGGGTAAGGACCTGCCCAATGGCACCGTTAAACCCGTTGGCGTGCGCCCAGGTCGCAGTCTCGGCCGGTGCTTTGGTCAGCCAACCCTGGCAACTCTTCTGATCCAGCACGTGCAAAGCGATGCTTGTAGTGTCCGGTTTGGCAAAGGCAGGATGCTTGGCAGAGGGCATAGCAGGATACTCCGGCTCGGGGGGGCGATTTGATCGTCACAGTATCTGCCACAGCGCTGTCTGCAAGCCCTGCAGTTGGCGGGGCGACCCGCTGTTTCCAGCGGGAGCCGCTGGTGAATTTTTGTTGATAGAACGCCGACAAAGGCCCTGGAAAGAGCCCGGACGCATAACTTACGTCACATCGAAACCAATATGTGGTGCGCAGTCTACCCTGGGTCTGACAGGTGGAGACAGGCTCCGTCGGCGGCAGATCCGCTGTCAGACGTATCTGAGCACGTGTCCCCCCAGGATCACGCGTCAGACTGAAAGGTCTTGTTGCTCCCAGACGGCGGTTAGGGATCGTTCTCCAATCCGCATCAATCGGAACAGGGTCGCAGACACCGCTGCGAAATCGTCGATATCAATCGCCCCGGTCACATCACGCGCGACCTGGGCCATTGCTGTCATCCCGATCTGATCAGCGATGGCGATCAGCGATCGCGCGCTTTTGCGCAGGTTGGCCATATCGTTTTGCCGCCACAGCCGTTCGCAATGAGACAGGCGTACGGCCAGTTCCTCAATCGCGCGGCAGACCACATCTTCGGCCCCTGCTTCGCCAAGTTGCGCATAGAGATCCGACAATTTGTCGGAGTCCAGGCGCACGTTTTCTTTGTGTATTACAGTGAGTATTTGAGCCACCACATTAAACCCCATTTATTCATGCCCCCACGGCACGGGCCAAACTTGCGCCTCAGAAGTTGTCAAAAGGTTTCCAAGCAGGTGGTCAAATCTCTCGAATTTGCTAACAATCCTTGATAACAGACCTGCCAGAGGTCAATCGAGGAACAACAGATGCAATTTGCCAAACCCCTGCCGAGCTATCTGGTGACGCGCTATCACGGGTGGAAAGCCACGACCTATAGCGACAATCAGGGCTGGTACCGGCGGCTTGCCAGTGAGGGCCAGCGCCCGCGCGCGATGGTTATCTCCTGCTGTGACAGCCGGGTGCATGTCACCTCGATTTTCGGCGCCGATCAAGGCGAGTTCTTCATCCACCGCAATATCGCGAATCTGGTGCCGCCCTATCAGCCGGACGGTGACCATCACGGGACCAGTGCGACCGTCGAATACGCCGTCACCGTTCTGAAAGTGGCGCATCTGATCGTATTGGGTCATTCACAATGCGGCGGCGTGCAGGGCTGTATCGATATGTGCAAAGGCCACGCGCCTGCCCTGGATGCCAAGGAGAGCTTCGTCGGGCGTTGGATGGATATCCTGAAACCGAAATTTTCGCTGGTTGAGGATATTGAGGATACCGATACCCAGGCGCGTCAGTTTGAGCGTCAGGCGGTTGTGGCATCGCTTGAAAACCTGATGACCTTCCCGTTCATCGACAGCGCCGTACGTGATGGCACATTGAGCCTGCATGGTCTGTGGACTGATATCGGCGAAGGCGGGCTGGAGTGCTATGAACCGCGAAGCGGAAATTTCCAGCAAGTCTGAGTCGCGCAGCTGGACGGCGGGTCGGAGTGGCTCTCAGGCTGTCGTCCTGTCTGAGGCCGCCATCCGCAGTGCGGCCTGGGTGTAGCCGCCAGAGGCGCCATCGATGAAGTGGACATGATCGTCGCGCATCACCGATGGAACAATGCAGGTCACCAGCGCCTCATCCTGTTCATGGAGCCCGTATCGGGTATGACCGGCGGTCGCGGCTTTCTCCAGGATCCGCGTAATGTCGTCGCGCACTTGTGGTGGGCAGTCGAGCGTCAGCTTAAGGCCATCGTCGAATTTGCGAAAATCGGCATTGGCCACCAGCATCCTGCGATAATGCAGCGCATCAAAACTGCCTAGCGGGCGCTTTCGGCTAAGGGCGTACGCGGCCAATGTTGTCTGAATAAACAGCTGAGCCTTGCGCAGGATCAGAGCAGTCTTCCCGCGTGAGATCTTGGCCTCAAGGGTAAGGCCCGGCGGCGGGAAGCTAAAGCTTGGCCCCCCTTCCGGTACCGGATGGCCATTGCGCTGTAGCTGGTCCGCCACGGCGAGAATATCACTGGCAATTTTTGCAAAATCCTTGGCAGAGGCTGTCGGTTCGGGTTGCACCACCACCGAAAGGATCAGGCCGTTGCGGGCCGGTATTGTGTTCCAGCGGCAGGACAGGCCAGTCAGATCCGGTGGATCGGGCAGGGGGGCGGGCGGCACTTCAAAGCCGCCGAGCTTCATTTGCCGTTCGGCCCAGTTCAGGCCGCCGCCCGCGAACATCGCATAGTCAGCGGCTTCGGATACAGCGTAGCGGGCCACAGCAACATCCAGCCCCTCGGCCCGGATCCAGGACACCGGGAGCAGGGCCGCCCGCAAGTCAATGTCAAACTCCGCGCTGGCCCAGCTGCGCAACCGAGCCAAGGTGTCACGGGCAGTGTCGGCATGTTCAGGGCCAACTGCAAAGGAGGCCCCGTCACCGCCAAACACATAGGGAAAAGGCACACCCTGCAAGGCGTTTATCATGGCTGCGATCACCGAAGCTCCGATGGTATTCACCGTCTTGTAGCGCCCGGATGCGATCAGATCGGTGGAATTGACGATATCGCAGCATCCCACCATCCAGTCTCTGGGCAGTGGTGTAAACGCGCCCGCCCGTGTCAGGCCGGCGAAATCGCGGCTGGGCGAGAGGCTTTGGTAGAAACCATCCTGTGACATATGCGATCCGTTCATCCTGCAGACACCATAGCCTAGCGCGACTGTGACGCACGACCAATCACGGCTAAGTGGTTTCGCGCTCTTGTGAATTGGTGCGAAATCGCCACTGTGGACCGATCAGATTTCCGGCCCGGGTCATGTGCCGGGGTCGCGCAGCTTAGTCGGGGGATTTCATGCAGGTGGGGCTGATTATCTTATGTCTGGGCTATGTGCTCAGCCAGTTCTTTCGCGCATTTCTGGCGGTGCTCAGTTCTGCGCTTCAAACCGATCTGGGCGCTTCGCCGGAGGATCTTGCCTTTGCCTCCGGGCTTTGGTTCCTGACCTTCGCCGTCATGCAGCTGCCGGTGGGGTGGGCGCTGGATCGTATCGGGCCAAGCCGTACTGCCGCAGCGTTGTTGCTACTGGGTGGCGGCGGCGGGACGTTGGTGTTTGCGCTGGCCAGCCAGCCGGTTCACATTAGCCTTGCGATGGTCCTGATCGGGGTGGGATGTTCGCCTGTCCTCATGGCATCCTATTACATATTCGCGCGGGAGTATCCGCCGCGCCGCTTTGCGACACTGGCGGCCTTGATGCTGGGTGTTGGTTCCCTAGGGAACCTGGTGGCGTCTTATCCAACCGCGCTTGCGGTTGAGGTGCTGGGATGGCGCGGCACATTGTTTGGGCTCGCGGGAATTTCGACTGCGGTAGCGCTTGGTATTGCGCTGACAGTGAAGGACCCGGCGCGGGTCGAGATGAGCGATGGCCCGAAGGGCTCGGTGCTGGATATTCTGCGCATGCCGGTGCTTTGGCCGATATTCATCATGATGTTTGTGGCCTATGCTCCGTCGGCTGCGCTCCGTGGCTTGTGGATCGGCCCGTATATGAGTGATGTCTTTGGCCTTGGATCTGAGGCGATCGGGGTCGCCAGTCTGGTGATGGGGGTTGCGATGATTCTCGGCACCTTTGCCTATGGGCCGATGGATCGGCTTTTGGGAACACGCAAAGGTGTGGTGCTTGGCGGCAATCTTCTGGCCTGTGCGGCGTTGGGTGGCTTGATGCTATTCATCGACGGGCCGGTGCCATTGGTGGTGGCTCTGATGGCGGCTGTTGGTTTTTTTGGTGCGGCCTTCCCGGTCATTCTGGCGCAGGGACGCGCCTTTGTGCCGCCGCATCTGGTGGGGCGGGGGGTGACCATGCTCAACTTCTTTGGCATTGGCGGCGTGGGAATCATGCAGTTCGCCAGTGGGCGTCTGCATGCGGAAACAACCGGAGCGGAGCTTTCCTTACCGTATTTTGTCATTTTTGGTTTCCTCCTCGCGTTTCTGGCGGCCGGGTGCGCAATATATCTGCTCAGCCGCGACCGCTTGGATTGATCTAGCCTTCCCTCGCGCGGGCTTTCCCGATAAGACACCGCAGCCGGTCACGAGGCCGGATACAATTGGAGAAACAAAATGGGTTATCGCGTCGTTATCGCGGGCGCCACGGGCAACGTGGGTCGCGAAATGCTGAATATTCTGGCGGAACGCCAGTTTCCTGTGGATGAGATTGCAGTTCTGGCGAGCCGCAAATCCCTCGGCACCGAAGTTACATTCGGCGACAAGACACTGACGACCCAGGACTTGGACACGTTCGACTTCGCCGGTTGGGATATGGCGCTGTTTGCCGTTGGCTCCGACGCCACCAAGAAATACGCGCCGAAAGCGGCTGCGGCTGGCTGTGTCGTTATCGATAACTCATCGCTGTACCGCTATGATCATGACGTGCCGCTGATCGTGCCTGAGGTGAACCCGCAGGCGGTGCACGGCTATGCCAAGAAGAACATCATCGCCAACCCCAACTGCTCCACCGCGCAGATGGTTGTGGCGCTGAAGCCGCTGCATGATCGTGCCAAGATCAAACGCGTCGTGGTGTCGACTTATCAGTCTGTGTCCGGCTCCGGCAAAGATGCGATTGACGAACTGTGGGATCAGACCAAGGCGGTCTACAACCCGACACAGGATGTACCGCCGAGCGTCTACACCAAGCAGATTGCCTTCAACGTGATCCCGCACATCGATGTTTTCCTGGACGACGGCTCGACCAAGGAAGAGTGGAAGATGGTCGCTGAGACCAAGAAGATCGTTGATCCCTCAATCAAGGTCACCGCGACCTGCGTGCGGGTGCCGGTTTTTGTCGGTCACTCCGAAGCGATCAACATCGAATTCGAAGACTTCCTCGATGAAGACGAGGCCCGTGACATCCTGCGTGAGGCACCTGGCATTATGGTGATCGATAAACGCGAAGACGGCGGCTACGTGACGCCCGTCGAATGTGTCGGTGATTTTGCAACCTTCATCAGCCGCATCCGTCAGGATTCGACCCTGGATAACGGTCTGAACCTGTGGTGTGTCAGCGATAACCTGCGCAAGGGTGCTGCTCTGAATGCGGTTCAGATCGCCGAGCTTCTTGGACGTGAAGTTCTGAAAAAAGGCTAAAAACCTATCCATTCAGATAGTGGGGCTGCTTCGAAAGAGGCGGCCCCTTTACCGTTTGTACAGCTGTTCTTGCCAGCCTTGATGCCACTAGTCTGATGGGGGTTAGACAACGGTAAAGGGGGTTAGACCATGGTGGAAAAACAATCAGCGCAAGAGATCGCAGAGGGTGAGCACATCAGCGCGGGCGAAAGCGCCTGGGCCACCGCACGCAATAGTTCGCGGCTGGACGCTGAGATGGCGGCACAGCTGAGGATGGTCCTGAGCGAGAGTTTCCGCACCGCAAAGACCTGGCTGGAGTTGATCCGCGCGCTGCGCATCAAGGGGTTCTACTTGGAGCGGAAAGACGGGCGCATGCGCCTGCGGGACGCCCATAGCCATGTTGAAATCTGCACCTGCCGGTTTCTGGGCTTCCCAGGGGGAGAACTGGAAACGCGTTTCGGCGAACCTTTGCCTGAATATCTCTGAGAGGCCCCAGATACAAAGGGGTGGCAGGCAGGCAGTCGCGGATGCAACTGGTCACAGCGCCGATGCGTCTCTAGGTTCGGTGACAGGCGAGGCATTGCCCCGCAGTGTTCATCAGTCGAGAGAAATTATGCGATCTGCTTTTTCAAATATGACCTTTGGCGCGACGTTTGCCGTGACCACATGTGTTGCCACAGCTGCGGTTTCGGACGTGATACAAGTCGACAGCCAGATTTCAGCGGTCACGCTGTATCCGGGGCTGGCGCAGATTACCCGGACCGCCGATGTGGTGTTGCCTGCGGGGCAGCACGAGCTGATCCTGCAAGGCGTGCCGCAAAGTGCGGAGACCGCGAGCCTGCAGGTTCAAATAGACGGCGCCCGCAGGATCAGTACCCGGGTGCGAGATGAGTTCGTTCCGCCACGTGACGCGTCGACACCGGAGATTGAGGCCGCCGAAGCGCGCATAGATGAGATCGAAGCACAGATCGCTGCGGTGGAAGATGAGGCGGCGCGCGCACGGGCCGCGGCCCAAGCGGCGCGCAGTTCTATTCATTTCTTGGAGCAGCTTGGCAGCAATGACGGGCTTGTGGGTACAGATGCCGCAGCGCTTGCCGATATCGCCCTGATGATCAGCCGTCGTGCAGCCGAAAATCACCGCCAGATCGTTGATGCCGAGGCTGAGGCCCGCAATAAGGAACAAGCGCTCGTCACCTTGCAGGAAAGTTTGACCGAGGCGCGCACCGCGCTTGCGGCTCTGTCGCTAGAGGACGAGGATCGCCTCTATATTGAGGTAACGGTTGAGGCAGCGACTGCGGGTGAGGCCTCAATCCGCATGCAGTATCTGACTGAAGGGGCTGGCAATATCGGCTGGTCTCCGAGCTACGAGTTGCATCTCGCAACCGGTGGCGATCCGGAGCTGACGTTGAACCGCAGCGTGATCTTGTCTCAGGACACAGGCGAAAACTGGCAGGATGTTGCGCTGACGCTGTCGACGGCGGAACCTTTGGGGCAATCAGCGCCCTCGCGGCTTCTCCCACAGTTGCGGCGGATCGAGAAGCCAATGCCCGCGCCAACTTCGAAACAGCGGCTGTCATCTGATATGGAATTGGATCTTGCGAACGAGCCTATTATCGAAGCGGCTGTGGTGGTTGAGGAGATATTTCGGCAATGGTCTGTCGACCGCAGTGGCGTCGCCGCGGTCTATGGGTTTGATACGCCGGTCTCCGTCGCATCAGGGGCAGAGGCGCTGCGGTTGGAGATGGACAGTCTGAAGACCACCGCGACACTCACCGCCCAGGCGGTGCCGCTGCGCAATGAGACCGCTTATCGGATGGTGCGCTTCACCAATGAGTTTGGTGAACAGCTTCTGGCTGCGACGCAGGCCGCCCATTTCGTCGACGGAAAATTGGTCGCTGTCGCAGATTTTGCTGGTCTGGCACCGGGAGCAGAGGCGGATTTGGGCTTTGGCGCAATCAAAGGTCTGACCCTAAGTCGCGATATTCTTGACCAGAGCGAGGGGGAGCAGGGGCTGATTTCGCGCAACACTGAACAAGTCCGCCGGGTCGAGATTGAGGTGGAGAACCTCACGAACCGTGCCTGGCCGCTGCGCCTGCTGGACCGTGTCCCCTATTCCCAGCAGGACGCGCTGGAGATTACCTGGGACGCTCGCCCTGCACCGACTGAGGAAAACGTCGAGAAGCAGCGTGGTATTCTGGCCTGGGATATGGAGATTGCGGCGGGTGCGACCGAAGTGATCGAGATCGAGACGGAGCTGAGCTGGCCCGAAGGCCAGATCCTGCGCTGATCTGCGCGCTAACGTTGGCCGCGCAAGCGGCCGACCACGCCACTGGGGAAGAAATAGACGCTGAGAATGAACAGCACCCCAAGCCACAAGAGCCACCTGTCCGGGCTGAGCAGTTCGGGCAGCAGAGGCAACCCTTCGGTCATGCTGGAGAGAACGCCCATCAGGTTTTGCAGATAGTTCTGTGCCAGCACGAACAGGGTCGCGCCGATAACTGCGCCGTAGATGGTGCCCATGCCGCCAATGACGACCATCAGCAGAATGTCGATCATGATTGTCATCGACAGGGTGGTGTCCGGCCCCACATAGCGCAGCCAGATCGCGTAGAGAGATCCCGACAACGCGGCGATCGCAGCTGAGAGGCAGGTGGCGGTGACACGGTAGTAGACCACTTTGTAGCCAATCGCCTCCGCTCTGAAATCATTCTCCCGGATCGCCTGCAGTACGCGGCCAAACGGCGAATTAACGACCCGCAGCAAGGCCAGGAACAGCAGCGCGCTGCCGCCGAAAATCAGGTAGTAGGTCAGCAATTTTCCGTTCAGTTTGACCCCGAATAATGCGCCGTCAAACGTCTCTTTGCCGAATTTGAACGCAGGCCCCAATTCGCGTGGGATCTTGAAGGTCAGCCCATCTTCGCCGCCAGTGAGCCCGGAGAGCTGGCTGACCAGAACCGCCACGGCAGAGGCAACAGCCAGCGTGATCATGGCAAAGAAGATCGCTCGGACCCGCAGGGAAAACAACCCGATCAGCAACGCCAGAACCGCAGCGAGCGCCGCCCCCGTGATAGACCCGATTGCCAGCGCGTCAAAGCCACGCCCCATATGGGTTGAGGTGAGAGCGACCCCATAGGCGCCCATGCCGAAGAACATCGTATGCGCAAAGCTGACGATACCGCCGTACCCCAGCAAGAGATCGTAGCTCGCCACCAGCACGATAAAGATGCAGATGCGCGCGGCTGTATCGACGGTGCGAACACCTGGGAACAAAAAGGGTGCGAAGGCCAGACAGGTCAGGATAACCGCAAGCAGCAGGGCCAGAACGCGGGAGCGCGGCAGATCGCCAGAGAGAAGGGTACGGATCATTTTGCCTTTACCACCGGGATCATGCCCATCGGCCGCCACATCAGGATGGCCACCATCAAGGCGATATTGGAAACTAGGGCCAGTTTCGGCTCAACGAAGGCGATGTAATTCTGTAGCAGCCCGACCAGCAGCGCGCCGATGAAGCAGCCCTCAACCGACCCAAGCCCGCCGATGATCACCACAATGAAGATCAGGATCATCGCCTGATTGCCCATATGGGCGGTGATCACCTCCTGATAGAGGCCCCACATAACGCCCCCGAGGCCGGCCAATGCCGATCCGGCGATGAAAACACCGATAAAAACCAGCCTCAACCGGTATCCCAGCGCCGCGACCATCTCCCCGTTTTGAACACCGGCCCGGACGATCAGGCCGATCTTGGTGCGGCGCAGGACAAACCGCATGGCGGCAAAGACTGCCAACCCAACGCCGACTGTGACCAACCGGTATTTCTCAATCGCGGCATCGCCGAAGGTGAGCGCGCCTTTCAGTGCTTCGGGGCGTGTGAAGTAGATTTCCTCTGGCCCCCATAGGACAATGATCAGCTGCTCCGCAATGATCAGCCCCCCCATGGTAACAAGGATCTGACTGAGGTGGTTGCCGTAGACAGGTTTGACAATCACCTGTTCGAAAGCCCAGCCCATGACGGCGGTTGCAGCCATAGCGGCAAGAACCGCAGCCAGGATTGCCAGCAGATTCAGCCCCAGCGAGGGGGCATTTGTCAGGTGACCCAGTGTCAGCAGGACGGAAATCCCAATGAAGGCGCCAACCGAGACAAAGGCGCCGTGACCGAAGTTAATGACGTCCATCAGCCCGAACACCAAGGTGAGCCCTGACGCCATCAGGAAGATCATCATCCCCATGGCCAGACCGGACACTGTGAGGGTCAGCCAGCTGGCCGGGTTCTGCACCGCGATCAGACCGGCGATTGCCAAGACCGGAACCAGCATAAGCGGCGCATAAGGCGCCAGCCTGTCGGCCACCGAAGACCGAGCCATTGTTGGGCTGTGTTCAGGGGCTGTGCTCATCGGGTTATCTCCTGTCCGATGCAGCCATTGCGGGATATGTATCGACCGTCAGACATCATTCACTTCGCTTCCATGCTGAGGCCCATCAGCCGTTCCTGTAGGGTGGGATCGCCGGCCAGTTCGGCCATCTCTCCGGACCAGATCACGCGGCCGTCGTCCATCACGTTGGCGGTATCGCCAAGTGCCTTTGCGACGGCGAAATTCTGTTCGACCATCAGGATTGAGGCCCCCTGATCCTTTAGATCCTTGAGCGCGCGGGCCATCGTGGAAATGATCGCAGGGGCCAACCCCTTGGTTGGTTCGTCAATCAGGTAGAGCTTGCGCTCTTCGATCATGGCGCGGGCAATCGATAGCATCTGTTTCTGCCCACCGGAGAGATTGCCGGCTTCGGAGGTCCAGAATGTCTTCAGCGGCGGAAATGCTTGAAAGATCCAGTCCAGACGCGCGGGATCAATGGGGCCGGAGACAGCGGCCAGCACCATGTTCTCCTCCACGGTCAGATCGGCAAAGATGCCCATGTCCTCGGGCACGAATCCAAGACCTGCGCGTGCAATATTGGCGGTGGGTACCCGGGTGATGTCATTGCCGTCAAAGAGGATACGCCCGCGATGAGCCCGCCAGTGCCCGATCACACTGCGCAGGGTCGTGGTCTTACCGACGCCGTTGCGCCCCAGCAGCATGGTAACGCCGCCGCGCGGCACGTGGAGATCGACACCCTGAAGAATATGGTACTGCGCAATATTCGTGTAGATCCCTTCAATCCGAAGGATCGGATCGCCGGTGGTCCCAGTCTGAGCAAGATCAGACATGATCCAAAACCCCCTCAAGTCCGCGCCCCATATAGGCCTCTTGCACGATGTCCGAGGCCATCACCTCGGCCGGGGCACCATCTGCCGCCAGCGCGCCATTGTGCAGAACGATAATGCGGTCGGCCAGCGTTCGGATCACATCCATCTTGTGCTCCACCAATAGGACAGTGCGGTCGCTCTGCGCTTTCAGGTCTGCGATGAGGTCCAGCACAACCGGGGCCTCATCGACACTCATCCCGGCGGTTGGTTCGTCAAACATGTAGATCAGCGGGTCGAGGGCAATCAGCAGAGCGACTTCCAGCTTGCGCTGATTGCCGTGGGACAGTTCTGAGACGATCTGGTTACGCTCCTCCAGAAGGCGCACACGGGCTAGGATATCTTCTGCCTGATCTATCAAGTCGGCGTGGCCTGTTACCATGGACCAAAGGTTGAATCCGCGCCCGGCTTTGGCCTGAACCACCAAGCGGACATTTTCCAGAACGGTCAGATCGGGAAACAAGTTGGTCATCTGAAAAGCGCGTCCGATACCGGCCTTCGTGCGGGTTGAAACGGAGGCGGTGCTGATGTCCTGACCGTTCAGCGCGACGCGTCCGGCGCTGGCCGGGATCTGCCCGGAAATCAGATTGAAATAGGTGGTCTTCCCAGCGCCGTTGGGACCGACGATGGCGGTCAGTTCACCGGCGTGAAAGGCACATGTAACGGCATCGACAGCCACGTGCCCACCAAAGCGTACAGTCAGATCATCGGTGGTCAGAAGGGGGGCAGTCATGAACGGATCCGTGTGGAGTGGGATTGAATCGCGGTTATCCGCTTCGCATCAGGTCCGGCACCACATGCGCCGGACCTGAGAGAAGTGTACGATCAGTTGCGCACCGGGATCGGCAGATCATCGATGCTCAACTCGCGAACCAGCTCGGGGATCGCCCATTCGACATCATCTTCGACGCGCAGCTTAAAGTGATACATCGGCTGTAGCGCCTGATGATCTTCAGCCCGGAATTGCATGGTGCCCTTCGGGGTTTCCCACTCCATGCCTTCCATCGCGGTGATCAGCGCTTCGGTGTCGGTAGACCCGGCTTTCTTGATGGCTTCCACAGCCGCGATACCTGCGGCCATGCCGCCTGCGGTGAAGAAATCCGGGGGGCTGTCAAACCGCTCAAAATGGGTTTTGACGAGCCAGTCGTTCACAGGATTGTCGGGCAGCTCATAGTAGTAGTACGTGCCGCCTTCCATGCCTGCGAAATCCTTGAACCCCTTCAGAGCGGCAAGGATATTGCCGACACCGGCAAATTCGATCCCGAACCGGCTGGGATCCATGGCGTTGATTTTGGCCCAGGGGTTGCCGCCACCGGCCCAGATGATGAAGAGCTTCTTTTCGCCTTCGAGATCTTTCATCGCGTTGAAGATCCGTTCCCCGGCCGCGGTAAAGTCGGTGGTGTCGGTCGGTGCGAATTCTTCGTGGACGATCTCGTGACCCTGCGCGGCAAGGGCTTCGCGGAAGGCGGCGATGCCGTCGCGGCCAAAGGCGTAGTCCTGTGCCAGCGTTGCGATATGCACGTTGTCCCCGGCCAGAGCGATGGCGCTGGCTACGGCATCCTGAGAGGAGTTGCGAGAGGTCCGGAAAATATAGCGGTTCCAGTTCGACCCGGTAATGGAGTCAGCAACCGCGGGCTCTACAATCAGCAATTTTTCGTATTCTTCGGCGACCGGTAGCATCGCCAGCGCAACGCCGGAGCTGACTGGCCCAATGGCCAGATCGACCTCATCATCGCCATAAGCTTCCTCGAGCAGGGCTTTGCCATTCTCGGGCTTCAGCTGAGTGTCTTTTTCGATCACCACGATCTTCTCGCCGTTCACCTCCATGGTGCCGCCGGTGGCGTATTCCAGCCCCAGCATCAGACCGTCGTGTGACTGTTTGGCGTAGGCTTCAAACGGGCCGGTTTTGCCATAGACATGGGCGATTTTAATATCAGCAAAGGCGGCGGTGGCCATAGCTGACGTCAGCGTCAGTGCGGAGACCATCCCCGCAGCAAATGTGCGTTTCATCCTGTAACTCCCTCGTGGCGCGCCAAGTTATCTGGCGCGGTCTCGCTCCTGTCGTGGCAGGCTAGCGGCGGGGTGTCAAACCGGTCAATTGCGCGAAAATACGTATTTTCTCACGCGGTTTTGTCTCTTGGGGTGCCGGTGGCTACTTCGATGTCCAGTTCGTGGCGAGGGCGCGCGCGCTCTGCGCCAGCAGCATGACATCGATCCCGACGGCGAGAAACTGCGCTCCCATGTCGAAATAGGCCTGTGTGGCCTCGGGTGAGGTGCCCAATATGCCCGGCGCCTTGCCTGCGGCTTTGATCCGCGCCAGCGCGTCGGCAATCACGGCGCGCACCTCCGGGTGAGCGGAATTGCCCTGATGTCCCATATCCGTGGAGAGGTCGGCGGGCCCGATGAAGATACCATCAATACCCGGCACCGCCAGAATTTCGTCGAGATTTTCGATGCCTTTACGGTTTTCGACCTGTAACAGTAGGCAGATCTGCTGATCGGCGGTTTGAATATAGTCGCTGGTCGTTCCGAACAGCGTCGCCCGCGCGGCTGTCGCGCCGACCCCACGGGTGCCATGTGGCGGGTACTGGCAGGCGCGCACAAGTTCGCGGGCCTGATCTGCGTCCTCCACGATGGGGACCAGAACGGTTTGCGCACCGGCGTCCAGCACCTGTTTGATGATCCATGTCTCCCCCACCGGCACGCGCACCACCGGATGGCTGGCCGATGCTGCCAGTGCCATCAACTGATCCCGAATGGAGCGGATGTCATTGGGGGCATGTTCGCCGTCGATCACCAGCCAGTCAAAGCCACAGGTCCCCATGATTTCGGCGACGGCCGCTTCGCCAAAACTCATCCAGCAGCCGATTTGACGATCCCCGTTGGCCAGCGCCTGTTTGAAGGTGTTTTTGGGTGCGGGCATGGGAACTCTCCGGTTTGGATTGGGCGCGATCGCTTGTGTTTGTTCGGGGCGGTCACGACTGAGGAAAAAGGTATCGCCCCGCGCCGCGGCTTGTCCAGCGGCCACGCATCAGCCTCGGCGGAGCGGGTTGGTCGGTGCTATAGCGTTCGGGCGATTTCAGTGATGACATCATGTGCCATCATGACATCGGCTTCGGTTGTTTCAAATTGCCCTGCCTGAAAACGGATCACCAGAGCGCCATCGACGCGGGTCTGGGTCAGGTAAATGCGGCCATCGTCGTTGATCGCATTCACCAACCGCAGATTCAGATCGTCCAGATCTCTGGCTCCATCGGGTTGATACCGAAAGGACCAGAGAGACCACATTGGCGGCGTCACGATCTCGAAATCAGGCTCTAACTGGAGCCGATCATGCAATTGCTGTGACCATGTCACATGGTTGCGCAACCGTTGGCGCAGCCCTTCCAGACCGTAGGTCCGGATCAGGAACCAGATTTTGAGCGCACGGAAACGGCGGCCCAGGGGCACCGACCATTCAGAGTAGTTGATGATACCGTCTTTGCCATGGGTTTTGAGATATTCGGGGCTTATGGCCAGCGTTCGGACCAGATCGTCGGGATTTTTCAGGAAATGGGCGGAACAATCAAATTGCACCCCCAGCCATTTGTGCGGGTTGAAAACGATGCTGTCTGCGCGCTCAATTCCGGGCCAGTAATGGCGGTATTCGGGGCAGATCATGGCGGAGCCGGCCCAGGCGGCATCCACATGGGTATAGAGACCATATTTTTCAGCCACATCGAGTATCTGATCGACCGGGTCGGTGGCGCCAACTCCGGTGCCTCCGACACAGAGGATGACGCCGGCGGGCTGATGGCCGGCCGCGATGTCGGCCTCAATTGCTGCGGCCAGTGCGTCCGGGTCCATGCCGCGCCAGTCCCCTTTGATCGGAACACGGACAAGATTCTGCTGGCCGATACCGGCAACCCAGATGGCACGATCGACGGAGGTGTGCACCTCCGAAGAGCAATAGATCCGCAAAGTCTTCTGGGAAAATAGACCCTGCTCATTGCCCTGCCAGTTCAGCGCCTTTTCCCGCATTGTGAGGACGGCTGCCAGGGTGGCGGAAGAGGCACTGTCCTGAATGACGCCCTGAAACTCTTCTGGCAGGTCAAGCGCCTGGCGCAGCCAGTCTATCATGCGGGTTTCCATTTCCGTCGCCGCAGGAGAGGTCTGCCAGAGCATGCATTGCGGCGCGATGGCAGAGGTGAGGAATTCCGCAAGCACCGATGGGGCAGCCGCATTGGAGGTGAAGTAGGCAAAGAACCGTGGATGCTGCCAATGGGTGATCCCGGGCATCACGACGGTTTCAAAATCGGCAAAGATGGCCTCCATGCCTTCGCCGGTTTCGGGCGGCGTGGCGGGAAGCGCATTCAGAACGTCACCGGGTTCGGTTCTGGCGCGCACCGGCCTGTCACCAACCGTCTGATGGTAGTGTTGGGTCCAGTCGGCAATCTTGCGACCCCAATGGGAAAAATCAGACCAGTTCATTGTGCCGTCCTTTGCGCTGAGAGGGGAAACCCATGAGACACTATGTGATTAACATGTGTATTAAAATCTGTCTACTTTGGGGAATTATATCAATAGATGCGATTGCTTGAGCGTCATTTCGCTCGCCTTTGCGGACGCCTCCCTGATCGTTCCGTTTTCAGAAGCACTCTCTTGCTGGCGCCAGCATTGAAGATTTGCCTTTGTGCGCCGGGGCGGCGATAATTGGCCATGACCAAGCAGTTACCAAGCACTGACCGATCTTTGCCCATCGCCCTGCTGCGCGCCCGCGAGCGTGTGATGGGCCCTATCCGCGCGCTGCTGAGCGACGCCGGTTTGACGGAACAGCAGTGGCGCGTGCTGCGTGTTGTTCAGGAAACCGGAGGGATCGACCCTACGCAGATTTCTGAACGGGCCTGTCTTCTTCTGCCAAGCCTGACACGCATCTTGCAGAAGCTTGAGGATAAGGGGCTGATCCAGCGTACGAAGGATCAGATAGATCGCCGCCGCCAGGTTGTGAGCATCACACCGGCGGGGACACAGGTCATTGACGATAATCTGGATGCAAGCCTTGCCGTCATTGAGCGTACCCGTGCCCAAATGGGGGAGGATCGCTATGAGGCGTTGCTGGATTTGCTGAACGAGCTGCATCAATTGGACGAATAGGGGCCTATTCTACTGCGGTGACAGCAGCATAATTTGGACATCGGCTACATTGGTGCCGGTTGCGCCTGTTATCAGGAGATCGCCCGCCAGCTTCAACGCAGCGTTGCTGTCGTTGTTTCTGAGGAGGGCCTCGGGATTGCCGCCGTTGTCACTGATCCGTTGCCAGGTACCGCTGTCGACAATACCGCCCGCCGCATCTGTCGGACCGTCACGACCATCGGTGCCTGCGGAGAGGAAGGTCCAATGCTCTTTGAGGGCACGAGGCCCCAGGCGGGCAACGTGCAGTGCCAGCTCTTGGTTCCGCCCGCCACGACCGCTGCCAGTCAGCTGTACTGTGGTTTCTCCGCCAAAAATCAGCGCAGTCGGGTGACCGGACTCGTATGCATTGGTTGCCGAGAGAATGGTCGTGGCCGCCGCTTCGACATCTCCTGTAAGCGCATCGTTGATGATATGTGCGGCCCAGCCATCGCGCTTTGCCTGATCGCGCACGGCAATCAGGCTATGGCGGTTCGACCCGATTAGATGGGCTGACGCCACGCTGGAGTTCGCGGGCGATTGCTGCGGGTCTTCTGGTGTTGCCAGATGGGTTTGAACCGCGTGAGGCAGCGCCTCCCACAGGTTCTGGGACAGAAGAAAATCGCGCGCCATTGCCCGCGCGCCCAGTGGTGCCACCGTGGGGCCCGAGGCGATGGCTCTCAGATCATCGCCGATGACATCCGAGAGAATATAGCTGAACACCTGTGCGGGCTGCGCCGCGCGCAACAGGCCGCCGCCCTTCAGCTCCGACAGTTGCTGGCGGATTAGATTCATCTGGGTGATGTCTACACCGGCCCCGAGCAGCAGATCCGTCACAGCGGTTTTGTCAGCCAGCGTGAGACCTCCCGCTGGCGCGACCGCCAGAGCGGAGCCGCCGCCCGATATCAGCGCGACGACCCTGTCCTTGGCGTTCAGATTGCTGAGTGCCGCGCGTAGGGCGGCCCCCGCAGCCAGGCTCATGTGGTTCGGAACAGGGTGACTGCCTGCCAACACCTCGACATCAGGTAGGTCCGCAACATTCTCTGGATTGGTCACAGCGATTGCACGATCCGGGGGCGGCAGCATCTCTATCGCCTGACGCATCATGGGAACGGCAGCTTTCCCAAGGGCGACAAGGATCAGGCGTCCCCCCGGTTGCGGTAGGGCCGGTGGGTGTTTTCGCAGGCTTTCGGCCAGTGCCATGGCGGGATTGGCACGGGCAACAGCCGCCGCAAAGAGGGCGCGGGCAGTCCTGCGCAGATCAGCCATCCTGGTGGCCTGCAGCGAACGTCGGCCTATGGCGCAGCTGCCTGCGCGGCCCCTGTGGGGTGATGGTGTCCAGCGACAACGTATGATCCATGTTACGCATACGATGGCGCAACATCTGTCGCGTCAGCCGGGCCAGATCGCGTTGATAGTCGGGGTGCTCCGCCACGTTAACGGCTTCGCCCAGGTCATCGTGATCAAACAGCAGGGGCGGCAGGTCGGCAGCAAACTCGACCAGTGTGAAGCGCGCATCGCGCAGGATCGCAAGGCTGGAACAGCTCGCATCCGTGCCCAGGTGTTGCTGCCAGATGCTAGGGCGCTCGGGCTCTGCGAAATCCAACTCCGAATAGCTGTAACTGCGCCAGTTGTCTGGAGTGTTTCCGGCAAGCAGCGGCAGCAGGGAGCGCCCGTCCATTGCGTTAGGAATAGGCTGGCCCACCCAGTCCAGAATGGTCGGTGCGAGGTCGATGGATTCGGTGATATCATGCACCACAGCGCCGGCGCGCGCTGAGTTACCCGGTTGGCGAATGATCAGAGGCGTGTGATAGGCCGCCTCATAAACCGAGAATTTCCCCCAGCTGTGCCGATCGCCCAGCATTTCCCCATGATCTGCGCTGAGCACCACAAGCGTGTTCTCCAGCTGGCCGCTGTCGCGGAGGTACTCCATAACCCGACCGATATGGGCGTCGACCTCGCTGGCAAGACCCAGATAGATCGAGCGAAGCGTCTGGATTACTTCGTCGCTGGGCTCCAGATCGGGGAACCCCTCCACAAAGGACGCCGGGGAGGCGGCGCGGGTGGCTGGATCAAAAAATGGATGAACCGCGCGCTCGTCCTCAACAGTGGCAAGACGGTGCGGGAGCGGCAGGGACGCGGGATCATACATCCGGTTGTAGGGGGCAGGCGCAACAAGCGGTGGATGCGGGCGTATATAGGTCAGATGCGCGAACCAATTCTGGTCGCGGTAGCCGGGCAGCGTTGCCAGAAATCGGTCGGTCAGAAATGCGGTGTCACTGTCCTCAGCCCGATACGGGGCCGGATCGTTAAGACGCGGGGCATCCCCGGTTGGCGATACCGGTTTGTAGATGTCCCAGTAGCGGTCGAATGTGTAACCTTTGTTCAGAAGATGCGCGCGCCATGGGTGCGACATTTCCATCCGCATCTCCAACATCTCATGAAACCCGCTCATCGGGTATTCGTATGTTTGCATCGCCGGGTCGCTTGGGTGGTGGACGCGGGGATCGTGCGAGGTGTCGGTATACCCAAACAGCATCGGCAGATAACCTGCCTTGCGCATCTCCGAGGCGAGGTTCGGTGTGTCATGCCGCAAGGGGGTGCCATTGCGGACGGAGCGGTGGTTCATCGCATACTGGCCGGTCAGGATAGAGGCACGCGACGGACCGCAGGGATTCACAACTGTGTAGTTCTTCTGAAAGGTAACGGCATCCCCCATCAGCGCGCGAAGATTGGGCAGCGCCACATGCTCCGCTAAGGCACCAAACAGGCAGTCGGCCCGCATCTGATCAATCAGGATGAACAGGACATTCCTGCGCTGGTCTGAACATCGGCTCATAGAGATCTTCCTCGCGGCAATTGACGCCAGATAAGCCCGAAAGTGTCTTCGTGGCAAAGGGTTTCCGGGCTCAACACCGTCGAAATTGACCGATAATGTGGGTTTTTGTGTTTTCCTGTTTGATTTTTTCGATTGAGCTGTGGTTCACTGCCCGGCAGATTCACCAGTCCTGTACAGAGGTTTCCGGGTGCCAGCAGACCAGAAAATGTCCCATCGCGAGCTTGAACTGCTAGAGGCCTTGCGCCGTCTGGGCGGTTCGGCGCGCAGTGGCGAACTGGCTAAGGTGCTGGGCGTTTCGGAAGAAACCGTGCGGCGCACGATCAAGGCACTGGCCAAGCAAGGGTTGGTACAGCGCGTCCATGGTGGCGCCTATTTGAGTGGGCCGGATACGGCGGATAGTTTTTATCGGCGGATCTCGAAATATACCGAAGAAAAGCAGAGTATCGCCGCCGGAGTTCTGCCGCAGATCACAGACGGGATGGCGATCTTTCTCGATGTGGGATCCACCACAGCGTTTGTCGCAAAGGAACTGCGTCGCCGCGCCAATCTGACAGTGGTGACCAATTCTATTGGCGTCGCGCAGACACTGGCCAATCACAACGGCAACAGAGTTCATTTCCTCGGCGGAGAAATCCAAAGCAATGAACGTGGCACGTTTGGCTATGTTGCCGAACAGCAAGTACGCGCATTTGCATTGGACCTGGCGGTGTTGTCGGCTGATGCGTTTTCTGCCAAACACGGCGCCCTCTACCACAGTGCGACAGAGGCCCAGCTTGCGGCGGTGGTTGCGCAGGCCGCCGAACGGACGCTGTTGTTACTGGCCCATCCGAAATTCGATGACATGGCGCCGCACCGGGGGCCGCAACCGGAGATGCTGGACCTGCTGATGACCGATGCCTTGCCGGGGCGAAAGTACCGCCGTGCGTTGGAGACCTGGGGAATCGGCCTTGAACTGGCGCCGACACGGGACGCTGACGCGGGGAACGAGCTGAAGGCAAAGAAACGGGCCCCCTCAATGGAGTGAGCCACGCGAACAGATGCGCAGACGGAGTTCCGTTGGGCGCCAAGATAAAGATCGGCAGCCGTTAGAGACTGCCCGACAGAAGGAAAAGACACGGATCTATGGCCATATTGAGCTTTCTTACCAGCCTCGCCGGTGCTGTCATGCTGCTGCTTTTTGCGGTGCGTATGGTGCGCACGGGCATTGAACGCAGCTATGGTGCCACGTTTCAGCGACTCCTGACTGAACAGCGCAGTCTTGTGCAGGCCAGCTTCGTGGGTATTGGCATGGCCATCGTTCTTCAAAGCTCAGCGGCGGTTGCGTTGCTGACGTCCGGGTTCGCGGCTGGGGGGCTGCTGTCCTTTGCCTCCGGGCTGGCAATTGTGCTGGGCGGGGATCTGGGCTCCGCGTTGATCATTCAGCTTCTGTCGTTCCGTCTGGACTGGTTGGTGCCGGTTCTGCTTGCGGTTGGGGGCTATCTCTTCGTCAAGGTCGAGGCGAAAAAAGCCCGCCAGATGGGGCGCATCCTGATGGGGATTGCGTTCATCTTGATTTCTTTGCGGTTCCTGCGTGAGGCGATGGACCCGATCCGGGAAAGCGCGTTTTTGCCCGCGATTGCAGAATACCTGGCGCGGGACTACATCACCGCGTTCCTTGTCGGGGCTGCACTCGCCTTTGTCATGCACTCCTCGGTGGCGGCTATTTTGATGTGCGTCACATTGGTGCAGATTGATGCGATCCCCTTTGCGGCTGGCCTGTCTTTGGTGTTGGGTGCGAATTTCGGCTCTGCGTTCATTCCGGTCTGGCTGAGCCGCGGGATGCCAGCGCCAGGGCGACGAATACCGCTGGCCAATCTGGGGCTGCGCGGGACTTGGGCTGTGCTGTGTCTGTTTGGTGTCAATATGGCGTTGCGAGCCGGTGTTCTGGGCGCGCCTGAGGGGGGGCAGACGCTGGTCTATGCGCATTTGCTGTTCAACACATCGCTGCTGATTTTGGCGCTGCCGTTTTGCGGTATGTTGCACGGGGTTCTGACAGGTCTGGTTCCGGACCCGGCAACGCCGCAGGATACCGCGCATGGGATGCCTGTTAGTGTGCTGAATACGGACGATTATCGGCAGCCCAATCAGGCGATCAGCAGTCTCAAGCGGGAGTTGTTGCGAATGTCGGATCTGGTCAGCGCCATGTTCCGACCCGTTCCAGACCTCTACCAGCATGGTGACCGCACTCAGATCAGGGCGGTGCAGGCGTTGGACCGGGAGGTGAACAATTGCCTGTCAGGTATCCGGAGTTATGTGGCGGGCATGCCGAGCGAGGGGTTCGGCAAGGAAAACGCCAAAGTGGCCCGCGACTTGGTGGAATATGCCATCCGGCTGGAGACGGCCGGGGATGTAGTGGACGAACGTCTCGCCACCCTTGCCACGTCAATGCACAAGAAGGGCGTGCGGTTTTCGAAAGAAGGCTGGGCAGAGATCACCCGTATGCATGAGGTCATTGTCGCCAATATGCAGCTGGCCTCCAACGTGCTGATCTCGGACGATCTGGAAAGCGCCCGTCTGCTGAGCCTTGAGAAGACCGAGGTGAAGCGCATGGAGCGTGACAGCCGCAAGCGCCATCTGCGCAGACTCCAGAGAGGGGCCGCGGAGAGTTTCGAGAGTTCTGATATCCATCTTGAGACCCTGCGCGCACTGCGGGAATTCAACAGCCATATCGCTGCGATCGCCTATCCGATTCTCTATCGGAACGGGCAGTTGCTGGAAACGCGCTTGATTCAAGACATGCCTGCCGAGGAAATGGACTGATGCCTCTCCGCAGCGACCTGCCAGATCTGAAAGCCTGACATGACTCCATTTGTGATCGCCATTATCCTGTCGGCTGCGTTGCTGCATGCGATCTGGAATGCCATCGTCAAAACCGCAACAGATCGGACCACGACATTGGGGTTGGTCGCGCTGGGTCATGTTCTTCCTGGGGCGATCATGGTGGTGTCGCTGCCATTGCCTGCGGTGGCGAGCCTGCCCTATATCGGCCTCTCGACCGTCGTGCATTTCGGGTATTTCTACATGCTGGGGCGTGCCTATCAGCATGGCGACCTGAGCGTGGTCTACCCGATCGCTCGCGGAATTGTGCCTGCATTGGTTTCGCTCTGGGCGATGATTTTCGTGGGGGAAATGTTGCCCTTACAGGCTTGGTTCGGGATTGCGCTTATTGCGGTGGGAATCCAACTCAGCAGTTGGAAAGCGCTGCGATCCGGTGTTGGGCGGGGTGCGCTATGGTACGCGCTGGGCACCGGGTTCTGCATTTCGGTATATTCGTTGGTTGATGGTGTCGGGGTGCGACTGTCACAGAATACCGTCAGCTACTGGGCTTGGGGTGCCTTTCTGCACATCTTTGTCGCGGTGTTTGTCATCCTGCGAAAGCGAGAGACCTTGCCGGGATTGCCGCTCAAAGTTTGGGCATTGGGAATCGCGGGCGGTCTGGTGTCGATGTGCGCGTATGGGTTGGTCTTGTTTGCGAAAAACTTCGCGCCGCTGGGCGCGGTCTCGGCCTTGCGCGAAACATCGGTCATCTTCGCCGCGCTGATTGGTTTCCTGATCCTGAAAGAGGGCAATTGGAAGCGCCGCCTCGGGGCGGCTGTCCTGATGGCGGTCGGGGTTGCGCTTATCGGCATGGCGGTTTGAGCAGTCCGGCGATTTTGTGAACGCTTCCACAGTGTTGCAGCGTTGACGTGAAGGGGCTTCGAGGCGCAGACTGATCGGTGTGAAACAATATGAGAGTCGGCATCATCATCGAAAAGCGGGTAACCGCTTTGGTCTGATCGTTGACGGTGGAGCGCTAAAACTGGCCCCATAAGTGTCTTTGCCCGACATCGTCTGGCCTTATCGAATTCTGAATCTGTCACTGTAGCAACAGGAGTGCGTTCCGCAGAGTTTCACCACCAAAAGCAAAAACAAACGACCAACAGTTCCATAGGGAGAAAAACAAGATGACTGCAAAGTCCAAAGTAACCCGCCGCTCCATTTTGAAAGGGGCAGGCGCGGCAGCGCTGGCAGCACCGCTCTATTCCAAGAGCGCCCTGGCATCCTCCGGTGAGATCAACATTCTGATGTGGTCCGATTACCTGCCGCCCGAGTTCATCGCCGGGTTTGAGGGCAAGACCGGGATCAAGGTGAATTACACCGGTATCGGGTCGAACGAAGAAATCATCAACAAGATGAAGGCAACGAAGGGTCAGGGGTTCGATATCGTTTCTCCGACCAACAACCGGTCCCTGCAGTGGGGGCCGCTGGAGCTGCTGAAGCCATTCGACCTCAATAAGGTCAATATGGATGCGGTGAACCCGGCAATGGCCAAGATCGGTACCGACGCTTGGAACTTCGACGATGATGGCGCGCATTGGTTGCCGCATATCTGGGGCACCGAGGGCATCGCCTACCGTACGGACAAATGGCTGCCTTCCGGGGATGCGCCGTCTTATGGCGATGTCTGGAGCGAAGAAAACGCAGGCAAAACCATGGGTCGCGCGCATTCGATGATGCTGGGCGCAGGTCTCTATATGGAAGCCTCCGGTGAAATGGAGCCGGGCTCAATCTGGGCGGCCTATGATGACGAAGAGACCATGCGCAAGGTCTGGGGCCAGGTCACTGATTGGTGCGTGGCGCGTAAAAACCGCATCAAGCTGATCTGGAACGACGCGGATTCGCAGAAGAATGGTCTGCTGAACGAAGGTGTCGTTGTTGGTCAGACTTGGGATGGACCGCCGCTGGCGCTGAAATCCGCAGGCGAACCTGTGCACTATCAGGCGCCGGTTGAAGGGGCGATGGCCTGGGTCGACGGGATGTCGATGCCGGTTGGTGCCAAGAACGAAGAGCAGGTCTATGCGTTCATCGATTATGCTTACGAGCAGGAACCTGCGGGCAAGGCCATCGACAGCCACGGCTACAACTCACCGGTGCTGAAGGCCGATGATTACTCCGGCGATGTCTACAAGAAAAACTTCGCGGAAGCCTATCCGGGCAACAGCCTGGCCAATCTGAACCCTTGGCCTGCTGAGGCCCCCTGGTATGCGGATGTGCGTACCGAATTCGTCAACAAGTTCAAAAGCGCCTGATTACATAATCGCGCGACCCTATCTGGCTCCCGTTTCATGCGGGGGCCAGCCACACGCCTGAGGGCGTAAATTCAACATATTATCAACCGGATGCTATCTGCATCGGCCGGGGGTTCGCCTCCGAACGGACGGTTGCACCGAGGGAGAGGCCACATGAGTGCTGGGGTAGGCGTAGATCTTGAGAAGCTCTGGATCCGCTTTGGAGATTTCGTTGCGGTGCGCGACGCGAATGTCAAAATCAATGGGGGCGATTTCTTTTCGTTCCTGGGCCCGTCTGGCTGTGGCAAGACGACCATCTTGCGCGCGGTGTCCGGGTTTCTGGAGCCAAGCGAAGGCAATGTTCTGATCGGTGGCAGCAATATGCGCGGGATTGGTCCGAACAAGCGTCCAACCGCCCTGATTTTCCAAAATCTTGCGTTGTTTCCGCTGATGAAAGTCTGGGAAAACATCACGTTTTCGATGGAGATCAGGGGGGCTTCGGCCAAGGAGCGTCGCAAGCGTGCAGATGAGCTGCTGGATATGATCGCGCTACCGGGGCAGGGCGACAAACTGCCTTCGGAGCTTTCCGGTGGCCAACGTCAGCGGGTCGCTATCGCGCGCGCGCTATGCGCCGAACCGGATGTTCTGTTGCTGGACGAACCGCTGTCAGCGCTGGATCTGAAACTGCGTCAGCACATGCGGACGGAGCTGCGCGAGATTCAGCAACGTGTCGGCATCACATTCATCTACATCACCCACGACCAGGGTGAGGCGCTGACCATGTCAGACAATATCGCCGTGATGCGCGCCGGGGTGATCGACCAGATCGGCAATGGCAAGGCGGTCTACAACGACCCCGCAACAGCCTTTGCCGCGTCTTTTGTGGGCGAAAACAACGTATTCCGGGGGAAGGTCAAGCGGGTGATGGGCAATGAGGCACTCATCGCGACCAACCGGTCGGGGGATCTGGTTGCACGAATTTCCTCTGCCAATCAGGGCAAGATGAAAGAGGGGGATGACGCGATGATGTTCATTCGCCCGGAGGCCTTTGCCCTGGCACCGCAGGGCGCCACTGGCGACCATGTGGTCAGCGCCAAGGTCAACCACGAGGAATTTGAGGGCAATGCCTTCAATATCTTCATGGAGGGCGACGGGGGCAAGGAGTTGAAGGTTTCAATCCCCAACCTTGGCCAATCCTTTGAAGATCACACAGGCCAGACAATCACCCTGGAATACGAGACGCAGAACGCTGTCATCGTACCCGCGGGTGAATTGGCCGCAGAATAAGGAGGCCCGGACCATGCCAAGATTCCTGAGGGAATTTTTCAATCGCAACGGCTATGGGCTGGGCTCTGTGATGTTGGGGCTCGTCCTGTTCTGGACGATTGGTCTTATCATCCTGCCACAGCTGTCGATGCTCGACTTTTCATTCCGGCCAAACCTGCCGCCGCCAGAAATCGGCGGGCCGAAAGATGTCTATACGCTGGAGAACTACAAATATCTGGTTTTTGGCCCCGAGGGCGGCGGTCAGGATTATAATGCGGTGGATCTGCGCGTGTTCTTTCGCACGCTGGTCGCGGCAGTCTGTGTAACACTGTTCAATCTGATCCTGTGCTATCCGATTGCCTATTATCTGGCGCAGACCAAGGGCAATCACATCCGCATCTTCGCGTTGATGCTGATCATTCCCTACTGGATCAACGAAATCCTGCGCGCCTTTGCGCTGCGTATCATCTTTGGCGAAAGCGGGGTCTTGAACACCGCACTGGTCGGGATGGGAGTGTTTGACACCCCGTTTGATTTCATCCGGAACGATATCGCGCTTTATGCAGGGCTTGGGTATGCCTACATCCTGCTGATGATTTTCCCGATCTACAATGTGATCGAGAGTCTGGACCGCAACCAGATTGAGGCTGCCCGTGATATGGGGGCTAGTTGGACCAAGATCCATCAGCGCGTTGTGATCCCCTATGCCAAGCCCGGTATCAGCTCGGGTTGCACTATGGTCTTCATGTTGTCGGCGGGCGCGTTGGCTGCGCCGCAGATCCTTGGCGGTCCGTCGTCCCTGTGGTTCACACAGCTGATCTATCAGCAGTTCAATGACAACAGCGACTGGCCACAGGGTGCTGCCTATGCAGTTGTTCTTCTGGTGACCTGTATCCTGTTGGTTCTGGCCGTCATGCGCCTGTTCAAGGTGAACATGGGAGATATCGGCAAATGAAAAACCTCTCCTTTCTGCGTCTGAGCGTCTGGTTCTATCTGGCGATTTTCTTCGCCTATCTGCTGGGGCCGCTGGTGATCATGTCGGTCACGGCGTTCAACTCACCTGGATTTCCGCAGGCGACGCCATGGGAATGTCTGACATTCGAATGGTTTTCTGCGCTGTTCCAGGATGAACGCATTCTGAACGGGATCAAGAATTCGATCCTGGTCGGGGCGGGTACCGTCGTGTTGTCGGTTGCGATGGGCCTAGCGGGGGCGCTGATGCTGACCCAGATCTGGCCAAAGTTGCGTGCCACCTATTACACGGTAATCATCGCGCCAATCCTGATCCCCGGTGTGGTGATTGGTATCTCAACACTGGTGTTCTGGGATCGCATCAATCGCATGGTCGGGCTGGGGGCAGATAGTTTCCTGTCGAACGGTCTGTTTCTGACCATCATTGGTCAGTCCACCTTTATTGCCAGCTACTGCATGCTGGTGCTGGTGGCCCGTCTGCAGCGCTATGATATCGCGCTGACTGAGGCAGCGCTTGATTTGGGGGCCACCCATGCGCAGGCGTTCCGCAAGGTGCTGCTGCCGTTCATGAAGCCTGCAATTGCATCAGCGGCAGTCCTGGCCTTTCTCGCCAGCTTCGAGAACTACAACACCACCACCTTCACCTTCGGAGAATATCCAACGCTCACCATCGAGCTGGCGCAGAAGGTGCGCTATGGCATCACACCGGCAATCTCTGCCCTGGCATTCATTATTGTTGTGCTGACAGTTTTTGCCGCGCTGTTCAACGAGGCGACAATTCGTCGACGGGAACTCGTGGCGGCTGCGCGTAAGGATGCGACGGTAGAAGAGCTTGAGAGCGGTCGTCTGCGGCTTCCGGGGTTTCTCAGTTCCAACTGGGCAGCTCTCGGGTTGGTTGGGGTTGCCTGTTTCACCATCGTGATTGTCGGCACTGCGACTGTTTATAGCCCGGCCCAATGTATCGCGGAGGTCAAAGAGCAGAAGCGCCTGGAAACCGAGTTGCGTATTCAGGAACTGCGCCAGCGTCGCGCCGATGAAGCGGCCCGCCGGGCTGCGGAAAAGGGCGAAAACGGTGCGTCGGATGCTGGTGGGGCAACAACATCTGAGCCCGCACCCAGCGGTGGGAACAACTCTGGCTTCGGCGGGGTCTTTGATCCCAACGCGCTCGGGGGCGGTGATGCTGCCACATCCGAGGGCGAAGACGAAAGCAGCGCTCCAGCGCCCGCGACAGGCGGCAGCTCCGCCTTCGGAGGGGCCTTCGATCCAAATGCGCTCTCCGGTAGTAGCACGTCAGACGACAACTGATACGTCGTCATTGCCAAAAACAAACCTGCCCAGGCCTCATGCTTGGGCAGGTTTTTCTATGTGCAATGCCTTGGCGACTCGCCGGAACAGCGGGCCTGGGTCAGCCGAGGCGCGCCCGGGCGGCAACCGTGGGTCGGACAGGCGCCTGAACAGACCCAAATCGGCGCAGCTTGTGCCAACCTGTCAGTCGCCCTGTTAGGATCCGCCACAGCGAACGGTAGACATTTATAATCAGAAGCTGGCGGTAAATGAATCTGTTCAGCAACAGCAACAACACCATGGACCGCGGCATGGTCGGCTCTGACCGCACAGCATAGTCGGCCATGATCATCTCCAGCAGCGGCAATGCCAGGAAGATAGAGAGCACGGCATAATCGCGAACCGTGAAGGCATCGAAAGTGGTTCCATCAAAACTGGAGACAAACCGCACCAGCATGAGCACCAGCAACAGGTCGATGATCGGGCCAAGCAGGGGCATGATCACCCCAAAGATCACAAGATCGGTGAGACCGACCAAGCCGACGGCGTGCCCCTTGCGGATGGTGCTGCGATGCTTCCAGGCGGATTGCAGAATACCAATGGACCAGCGCATCCGCTGTTTCATCAGGGTGCCAACAGAGGCTGGCGCTTCGGTGTAGGCATAGGCGCGCTCGGCCGCGCGGACCTCATAGCCCTGCTCCAGAAGCGATATCGTCAGATCGGTGTCCTCCGCCAAAGTCTGGCTGGAGTAATAGCCGCATTTGCGCACTGCTTCAGTGCGCCAGGCACCAAAGGCGCCGGGGACCACCATGATCGCATTGATCGTCTCATAGGCACGACGGTCAATGTTCTGAGCAACGGTGTATTCCAGCTTTTCCAGTTTGGTCAGCAGGTTGTTCGAATTGCCCACCATGATCTTGCCGGCGACAGCGCCGACCTTGGGGTTGCGCAGGGGCTGCATCAGACGGCGGATTGCATCCGGTGCGACGATGGTATCGGCGTCGATCGCGACGACATAATCCGTTGTCACATGAGAGAAGGCAAGATTGGCGGCCTTCCACTTGCCGCCATTGGGTTGGCGCAGGATCTGGACGTTTGGATTGTCTTTATAGGTCTTGCTCACCAACCCATGTGTGTCGTCGGTTGATCCGTCATCCACCACCAGCACCGACAGATTTGGGTAGTCTGATTGAAGCACACTGTAGATTGTCTTCAGAATGCTCTTCTCTTCGTTGTAAGCGGGGATCACAACCGTGACCGGGGCGGAGAAATCACCCGTACGATGACGCAGGTCGGCACGGTCGGCACGGCGGGACCGGATCGCCATTACAAACAAAACAAGTGCACGAATGACCCCGAGCAGCACCGCGAAGGGCACCAGGAAGGCCACCCATGTTGCGCTATTTCCAAAACCGGTGAAGGCAAGCGCCTCAAACGGTTCGAGACTGGCAGCCTGTCGGGTTTCATAGGGGCTGCCGACCCCTGCCATGGCTTGTTTCAGTGTCAGAAACTGATAGCCACGCGCCTTCAGCTCAGGGATCAGCAGGCGCAGTGCGCTGATCGTGTTGCTGCGGGCGCCGCCGCCGTCATGCAGCAGCAGAACCTGACCGCTGCCATCCAATGCGTCCAGCGTGTAGTCAACCAGTTGCTTGGGGCTGAGGCTGCGCCAATCGGGCGGCACGATATCGGCACCCAGAAGGTGATAGCGCTGGTCAATGATGGTCTTCAGCCGGCGCGCTAGATCGCCCTCAAGCGGTCCGGGACCGCGCATGTAGGGCGCGCGAAACACCACGGGTGTGCGGCCTGTCAACCAGGAGAAAATCCGAGACTGCAACGCCAGTTCCACCTGAACTCGCGCCGGAGAAGATCGGTCAAGCCGAGGGTGAGAAAAGGTGTGGAGGCCAAAATCAAACTCGGACCGAGCCAACGCATCAACGACGTTCTTTTGCTCGAACATCTGGTTACCCACCATGAAGAAGGTTGCGGGCACCTTGGCATCGCTGAGGATATTAAGGATATCCTGCGTGTGGTCCTGAGCGGGTCCATCATCGAATGTAAGAAGGATGGATTTGTCTGGAAGGGTACCGTAGCGGTTAGCAATGACTGGCAGCGGCAATGGATCAGTGACCGCATCGGTCACCATCAGGGTTTCGGGATCCCGTGTCACATGGCGACGTCCGAAGACCTCTTTTTGAGTGAAACGCAAAAAAGGCCCCACGCCGCGATATGAGACAAAGCTGTTCAGATCAATGTGGCGTAGCGTGTTAAAAGCACTGTCCGAAAGAATGTCTTCTTTGGCGAGCAGGGGCCAGATGGAGGGATCTTCCTGCCCCAAACCCCAAATGGCGACGCCGTCGATGCCAGCCTCCGCAATGCTCAGCAGCTGGCTGTAATGGCTGACGGCATCGAGATACCAGATCATGTTCCGCTCGCCGTGTGTATCCATGTAGGAAATCAATCCATGGCCTTTTTCAGGCGCGAAGCCTGCAAAGGCTCCGTATTGATCCGCCTGAGACATCGCATCTGCATAGCTGATGAATTCAGGTGCGGGCGCGCCAGTTGTCCAATGGACGCCGCCGGCCGCCATGCCGATCACCAGCTTGTCTTTGGGAATTGTACTGCGCGCGCGTTCCAGCACAGTCTGGAACCAGTCCAAAGGTGCGGGTGACTCTTCATATATTCCAAGCCGATAGCTGTTCTGAACCGCCGGTAAAATGACCCGGTCAGGTAAGGCGACCCCGTAGGAAAGGGCCTCAATCTGATCAGGAGCAATGACGGCGCAGGACTCAAGGTTTCTGGCCGAGAAATCATCCTGCACGCCATTCAATTGGGTCAGCGCCTCTCGTAGGTTCTGCACCTCCAACCTGCGCATATCGAAACACAGACCGGACCAACCGTGCCGAGTAGCGAGTTCAGCGGTCTTAGGCCAGTGTCGGCTACTGTCTTCCTCAAGCGCGCTGGCCTGAACATGCATCAACGGCTGGATGGGATGATCGCCAAACGGATTGGTTCGTACGACGTAAGGTGTACCAAATTCCTGATTGCCGGATTGCAGCCAGTCGATCCCTTCGTCACTGATGATCAACCACTCCGGAACAAACACATTGATTGTGTCGCAGGTCCGTTGAACGGAATTGGATACGTCTTCCAGATCGGCCGTCACAAAAGCATATAGTGTTGAGGGGTTATTACTGGCGCTGCGGGCCTTGGGAGGGGGCGTCTGGCAGCTGTTTCTTGTCGCCGTTGCAACGCTCGGATCATCGCTGTCCAGCTGATCATAACCACCATCACCTTCAAGACTGTCGTTTTGCGGCAGGAACCGGCGCCAGTCTGGGTCGATTGTATCTGCCGGTCGGTTGGACTGAAACAAGGGACGCGCGAGTTTGAATTCAGTGATGACGCTCTGCGTGACCGCGATGATCATTGCCGCGGCCAGTGCCAACCCCAGTGCAATAAACAAGGCAGCCAGGAACGGACGTGTTGCATTACCAGCTTTGAATATCTGTCTCTGGGCGTCGGTCGAGACGGTCATCTCGGCCGGTAGAATTTCGGTCGGAAATGTTTTGTGCACACGAGCTGCAGGCTCAGAAGGCATTGCTCTGCGTTTCCCTACCCTTGGTGCCGTCCGATTTTTGGTCGTCGTATGCATCGCTTGCCAACCCGTTCAAATAACGTGTTACTTTTCCATTCGTTCGTTTGGGGGGCAGGCGATTTTCGCCAGAGTCACTTTCGCGCGAACCATTTTGATTCCGCGTCCGCTAATTAAGTTTTTAACAAAGTCCTAATTATAATTCAAGATGGGCATCCTGTATCCTGCACGTTATGGTAAACACCGCCGGAACCAGAAAATTGGACAACGTAATGCCGTGGAAACGCCGCGATTTTCTGGGTTTGGCCACAAGTGGCCTGCTGAGCACGTCTTTGCCAGCCCTGGCACAGACTGACAGGGCTGAGGGGATACGTGCATTTTCCATTTTGCTGACGGGTGTACATCCGTCGCTGCCGGAGAATGCGCTTGGCTCTCTGATCTTTGCGTTTCTGTCACAGGGGGTCGCCCTATCCGTTGAGGTCGCATTCGAAGACTTTGCCAAGCACACACCGGATAGCACCCATCCTCTTCTGGCGATGCTGAGTGACACCGCCTCCCAAAATCGGACATTTGTCGAGATCGTTCCTGCATCGCGGAATCTGATGCGCAAGACGGGATATTTTAAGGCGCGGAGCCTTTGGGGGCTGCGCTCGCAAATCGATCAGCAGCTGCCCGGTGCCATGGCGGCCGCCGCTCAGCCAGCGCATTTTTCGACGGTGTCGACCAATGAGCTTGCGGGCGAGTTGCGGCAGGACGGTCTGCGGACCGGGGGGTGCACGACCGTGATCTATGATGCGGTCGAGGCGGCTGAACGCGAGGCGCTGCTTGGCCCTGCTGCCGTGTTGATGCTGCCATTGAAGGCGCGCCTGGATCTGAGGTCTGCGCAAGAGAGGATGACATCAAGGCTGTTTTCCCAGTTGGGGGATGGCACTGTTCTTGCCGTGGATGTTGCCGAGTTGCCGATCGATCCGGCTCGTGCCTATGAGGTTGGTCAGCGCATTGCCGCAAGCGTTAACCGTGCGCGGCTATCAGGATATCTTCTGTCTGTTTTGCCGCGCGAAATTTACAAACGGTGCTGTGCCTTCTTGCCGAACCACTCCAGGCACTATGTTATTTTGCCGGAGTTTCCGGGCGATGCGGAGGGACACAACGGGTTGCTGGATCAGGCGCGGACGCGGCTAGGCACCGACTGTGTGACCTTTGTGCGCGGTGGCGAACGCCGTGCTGACGGTACATTTTTGGTCGAAACCCGTGATGGAGCGGAGCATCGGCTTGGGGCTCCAGGGCTGGGACCTGATGGAGAGCCGATCGAAGGTCCGATTTTTCTTGCAGATGATGTCGCCCCACAACGAGGCGATGTGCGCCACCCGGATACGGTCTTTGTCCATAAGGTGCAAACGATCAGTCGGCTCTCTGCCAAAGTGCCAGCAGCAAACGGTATCTGCCTGAACTATCCCACAGGGATAGTTGATCCCGCACATGAGTTGCTGCTCGAAGCGCGAAGCACGCTACGTGAGAGCAGCCTGGCGCCGGAGTCACCTGTTTTCGATGCCGCTATGATGGCTGATGCCGAGCTTGCCTATAGCTATATTGAGCAGGCAGAAATGAATGCCACCGGATTGGCGTTGACAGTTAGAAAGCAGATCAACGGCAAGTCCTTCAACAACTCCGAAATCACAATGTGGGATGTCGGGAGCCTGATCCTCGGCTTGTTGGCAGCAGTGGAGTTGAAGCTGGCGCCAGCTGAGAGGATTTATCGCCGGATCAGAAAAATCATGGCATCGCTGCCGGTTATTCAGGATGCCGATGTGGCCTACCCGCCAACGTTGATCAATGTCCGGGATGCTTCAATTGAGAGGCGAGGGTTCGATGCTTGTGATTTCGCACGGCTTACCAGCGCAGTTACCCGGGCGGCGCAGCATGCCGCGCTTGCGGACGCTTGTGCGCAGCTGATGAGCAAGTGGCGGATTGCGGGTTTGATGCAGGGTGGTGTCCTTAACAATATCCTTAAGACACGTATCCAATCATCTTATCAGTCACATTGTGCGCACTATCAGACCCGGGTTTTGCCAGCTCTGGGCCAGTCGGACACCCGCTCTCCCTACCGGGAGGCGTTTGTTGGTGAAACCGTTGCCGACAGAACGGTTAGCCTGCTCTATGCAGTCGACCAAATTGGCATCTTGCCAACTGAGCCGCTGTTGCTCGAATACGTGGAGCTGGGGCCATCTGCGGAATGCGCCGTTCTAACGGATGTCTTTCTGGGTGCGATGAAGCACCACTTTGACCAGACCGGGCAGCTGCTCGCGCCATCTGAGACGCCAATCGACACGTCACCCTGGTTTGTCTACCAAGGCTTCGATTTGGGTCATGAAACGCGTTGGAACGTCAGCTATCGTAAGGGGCGCGAGGTTGTGTTTGAGCCGGTAGCCAGCAGCCCCTATGGAATTTTCTCGACCAAGGCAGCTTATCTTTGGTACGCGGTAAGACCCTGTAGGCACACCCGTAAAATGCTGGATATGGCACGAGAGCAAGCCCGGATTGATGGTTTTGGCATGAGCAGTGGATTGTTCCTTGATGGATATACCCAAATGAAAAACCATGCCGACCTTAACACAAATGGGATCGTCTTGCAGGCGCTGGCGCATCTGAAGCGCCGCACCCGCTAGAGCAGTGTCAGCTCACCGGGCCAAAAACCTGACATCCGCTGGCTGAAATCTCACCACGTGCCACCGGATAACCGCGTCGGGGGTTGAGGCGGATCGGCTGCATCCCGGTCAACCGGTTCATGCATCTTTCTGTATCACGTACGGAATTGCGCTTACCCCCGATATAGATATCAAGCCACGGGCGACCATTCTTGCCGGTATGGCAAGGGCCATTTTGGGGTTGGTGACCGTCACCGCAGACGTCTTCCACGATGGCGTATTTGCGCAGGCGTTCTATGTAGAATCGCGTGCCTGCCGGAAAATCCAACGTCTGGCGTCCCCGTCGGATGGCATGACCCACGGCGATGGTGACTGGGTCATTATATGTCCCGGTTCCCCCGGCCTGACGCCGCAGGACCGGGCGCGCGATGGCAGCACTGCCAGGGGGAGTGTTATCCCAATAACTATAACCCGTCAGATAGCCCTCGAATCTGACTTCGGTACCACGGCGGACAAACTGGTCCAGTTGGCTCTTGATATTGTTATTGATGCTTTGAGCGGGCAGCATACCGGCGCAAACGCTCATCACGGTCAGAGCAGCAGCGACTACGGCGGTTTTTCTGAAAATGGAGTTCCACATCGTCGACATGACATGTTCCTTATCGAGGGCAGCCTCGGGTTCTCGCGGCTGCCCGGATGAGGCTGCTCGCTAGTGTCTCTTGTGATCGCCAGACGTACCGACTGGTTGTCGGCACGCATTGGTGGCGATCGGGTTTGGTTGTGCCCTGTCAGCGGGAATGTGCGTCTTTTGGTGGTTTGCGGACCGAACCTGCAGAATCTCGATCGCGAGGCGTTGATCTGCCCCTTGTGGTGGGGCGGGTCTTCAGCGCCTTACGACTGAAGCAATGCGAATACATCAACTGCTGCATCGCGCTCAAAGGGAGCCCACTGGAATTGGCGGGATCTTTCCAATGGATAAGCGGATTTCAGGCGGAGCAGCTTCAGGAGGCCACTTGATCTTTTTGTCGCTCGGCAATCACGCTGAAACACCATCGTCGTTTCCAGCATGATTTGAACCGAGAGAACCTCGGCGATCTGACCAGTTCCGCCGCGTCGCCGGAGCCGCAAATCTTCGACAGCCAGACGCTTTTGTCCGTGTCAAAATTAGTGAGTGGCCAGAGCCATCGAGTATGTGCCTGTATGATCTGCCGTGTGGCATAGTGCTTGGAAAACCGTTGCAGCGGCCCCCATTTTTTTGCGTGACTCGAATGACCTAGTTTCTCAGTTTGGCGTTTGGTACCGAGCGAAACTGTCAATATCCGCAGTCTCGGCGCAGGCGGCCAATGTTGTTTTGCATCTGTCATTCAACCCTCCTGCACCAATGACTATTGCGGCCGCTTACCCGCCCCGAGCTTGCAATGGGGTGAGCCTTCAGGGGCAGACTGGAGGTTGAAAATTAAAATCCGCCTTAACCGATGCGATTCGCGCGCTAGAAACTGCAGACAAATTGATTCAATGGCGGTTAACCGCTGACAGTCGTGAGTAAGCTGTGACGTTGTTTCTGAGTGAACAACAGTCTGCCCGAATCAAGTGCCGCTGCAGCGTCAGTTCGATTCGGATCTATGCGTGAGAGGTTGGTTTCGCTTTGCCCCGAGGGGCTCAACTGCGCCTCATGTGCAAGGTCGAAAACGCCGGGCGCAAGTAGATGACCACGCATGGCAACCAGTACTCAGAATAGATGCGTCATCTTCTAAGTGTCTGAAATATCTTTGGTTGGGAGACTGGTGCTGCTGGAGAGAATTGAACTCTCGACCTCTCCCTTACCAAGGGAGTGCTCTACCTCTGAGCTACAGCAGCGCCGGTGAGGGGGCTTTTAGGCATAAACGAACTGGGGCGCAAGAGCATTCTGGACGGTTTTTTCACACTCCGGTACAGAAGATCTATGGCAGAGAAGAAAACAGCAAAACATGGCGGGTCAGCGTCAACGCGTGAAGATCGGTTGAAGGCCGCATTGAAGGCGAATATGGGCCGTCGCAAGGCCCAGGCAAAGGCGCGTGCGGTCAAAGATGACGGAAGCGGCGGTCCGGCAGACGACCCCACAACAGGCAGTTCTAAGGAGTAAGGGCAGATGGATTCGATTTTGGTGACGGGGAATGGCCCCCTGAAAGGGCAGATCCCTATCGCGGGTGCAAAAAACGCCTGCCTGACGCTTATGCCGGCAACGATGCTGAGCGAGGAGCCGCTGACACTGACAAACGCACCGCGGCTGTCTGACATTCGCACCATGACAACGCTGTTGCAGTCACTGGGGGCCGAGGTTTCAACACTGCAGGATGGCCAAGTGCTGGCCATGTCGAGCCATGACATCAACAATCACACCGCCGACTACGATATCGTGCGGAAGATGCGGGCGTCGATCCTCGTGCTGGGCCCGATGCTGGCGCGTGATGGTCACGCTGTTGTCTCGTTGCCCGGCGGCTGCGCCATCGGTGCGCGACCGGTGGATCTGCATCTGAAGGCGCTTGAGGCGCTTGGGGCGCAGTTGGATCTGAAGGATGGCTATGTTCATGCCAAGGCGCCTCTGGGCGGATTGAAGGGCGGGGTCATTGACTTCCCGCTGGTCTCCGTCGGCGCCACTGAGAATGCTCTGATGGCCGCGACATTGGCCAAGGGAACGACTGTTATCAACAACGCGGCGCGTGAGCCGGAGATTGTCGACCTGGCACAGTGCCTGCGTAAAATGGGCGCGCAGATCGAAGGTGAGGGCACATCCACCATTACGATCCAAGGTGTAGATCGCCTGCATGGTGCCACGCATCCGGTTGTCACCGACCGGATCGAATTGGGGACCTATATGCTGGCGCCAGCTATTTGCGGTGGCGAGGTGGAGCTGCTGGGCGGCAAACGATCGCTGATCGAAGCCTTCTGCGACAAGCTGGAGGCGGCTGGGGTTGAAATTGCCGAGAATGAAAACAGCCTGACGGTACGCCGCGGTGACAACCGGGTAAAAGCGGTAGATGTCGTGACTGAACCCTTCCCCGGTTTTCCGACCGATTTGCAGGCACAGATGATGGCGCTGATGTGTACCGCTGAAGGGACCAGTGTCCTGGAAGAAAAGATCTTTGAAAACCGGTTCATGCATGCACCGGAACTGATACGTATGGGCGCACAGATTGACGTTCAGGGTGGTCATGCCACGGTAACGGGCGTCGAAAAACTGAAAGGTGCTCCGGTGATGGCGACCGATCTGCGGGCCTCGGTCTCCTTGATTCTTGCAGGTCTTGCGGCTGAAGGTGAGACAACCGTTAGCCGTGTCTATCATCTGGATCGTGGGTACGAACATGTGGTGCGCAAGCTGTCCTCGGTCGGTGCCAAGATTGAACGGATCCAGGAGCAGTAATGTCAGATGCAACCTTCGACGACGGGCGCGAGGCGCCGCTGAACCTTGGCGCGCTTGGCGCTGAGGATTTGGAGATTATTGCCGCGCTCGCGCAGGATGCTGTGTTTCCGGTGACGGAGATCAGCTGGCGACCTGCTGAGCGGCGCTTTGCGTTGCTGTTGAACCGGTTCCGCTGGGAAGATAAAGATTCTGCCGAAAAGCGTGGTCGCCCTTATGAACGGGTGCAAAGTTTGCTGGTCGTCGATCAGGTGTTGTCGGTGGCCTCGCAGGGCGTTGATCGGAAGGAGCGCGACTTGATTCTGTCGTTGCTGTCGCTGAGTTTTGAGCCGGGGTCTGATGGCGACGGGCATATTGTTCTGACCCTTGCCGGTGATGGGGCCATCCGGCTTGCCGTTGAGGCGGTTGAGGTCACCCTGCGCGATGTAACACGTCCCTATCAGGCGCCGTCCGGGCAGGCTCCTCGGCACGAGACATGATCCTGCGCCAGCTGGTGGGCGCTGATCTTGCCGATCTTCGTGCCCTGTGGCGTGAAGGGCTGACCGCCTTTCCGGCCTCGTTCTTGATGACTGCAGAAGAGGCGGATGGCATCCCGGATGCGAGCCTGATCAACGGGCTTGAGAGCGGCGCCTACTGGGGCGCGTTTCTTGGCGATCAATTGGTGGGCTTTGCGGTTTTGCGTCAGGGCGGACTGTCGCGCCTGTCGCATACAGCGGATCTTGGCCCCTTCTACATCTCAGCGGCCTATCAGCGTCGGGGGGTGGCCAAAGCCCTTTTGACACGGGTCCTGGATCAGGCCCGCGCGCGGGGGCTGAAGCAGGTGGAGTTATGCGTGGATCAGGAAAACCATGCGGCGCGGAGGCTTTATGAAGACGCAGGGTTCCGTCCGTTTGGCCTGCGCCCGCGCTCTGTTGTCGTGGAGGGCCAGCCGAGAAACGATGTGCTGATGCTATGCCCGTTGGATAATGCTCTGGCGGCAGATGCAATCCCGTCGCTTGCGCGGCAAGCGCTCGACTGACGTCAATATGTGCAACCATCTTGAGACTGCGGGCAGGGGACTATATTGCAGGCTCAAAGGAGAGCCATAATGCCCGTTTTTCTGAACGCGTCCGATGCTGATTTTGATCAGGCGTTTGCAACCCTTCTGGGGGCAAAACGCGAAGACAGCCCCGATGTGGATGCGGTGGTTGCCGACATCATCGCGGATGTGCGAACCCGTGGCGATGCGGCGCTGATTGAGCTGACCGCGAAATTCGACCGTTTGCCGTTGACCGCGGATCAACTGCGCATTTCGGACGCTGAGATTGATGCCGCGATTGAGGACGTATCGGTTGAGGAACGCGCCGCGCTGGAGCTGGCGGTGGAGCGTATCCGCGCCTATCATGTGCGGCAGATGCCTCAGAACGCCGAATGGCAGGACGACGCCGGGGCTTCACTCGGGTGGCGCTGGTCGGCAGTGTCGGCGGCTGGTCTTTATGTGCCGGGTGGTCTGGCGAGCTATCCGTCGTCGGTCCTGATGAATGCAGTTCCGGCGAAAGTGGCGGGTGTCGAACGACTGGCAGTGGTGGTTCCCACGCCGGATGGACAGATAAACCCGCTGGTATTGCTGGCGGCCCGCCTGTCCGGTGTCGATGAAATCTACCGTGTCGGCGGCGCGCAGGCAGTAGCGGCCCTCGCCTATGGAACTGAGACTATCGCTCCAGTCGACAAGATCACCGGCCCCGGCAATGCGTTTGTCGCGGCAGCGAAGCGGCGGGTTTTTGGCAAGGTCGGCATCGATATGATTGCTGGCCCGTCAGAAATTCTGGTCATCGCGGATAAGGACAACGATCCCGACTGGATTGCGCTCGATCTTCTCAGCCAGGCAGAGCACGATGAAAGTGCGCAATCGATCCTGATTACGGATGACGAGGCATTTGGCCGGTCTGTGGCGGATGCGGTAGAGGCGCGTCTGCAGACACTGGACCGCTCCGCCATCGCCGGCCCCAGCTGGCGGGACTACGGCGCGGTGATCGCTGTGCCTGATCTGGATGTGGCAGCACAGCTGTCCAATCGCATCGCCCCGGAACACCTGGAGCTCTGCGTTGCAGACGCTCGTGCGCTCAGTGAGAAAACCATTCACGCCGGCGCGATTTTCCTTGGTCCGTACACACCCGAAGCGATCGGGGATTATATCGGCGGGCCGAACCATGTGCTGCCAACCGCCAGATCGGCGCGGTTCTCGTCCGGCCTGTCGGTGATGGATTTCCTGAAGCGCACCACGTTGAGCGAAATGACCCCGGAAGCGTTGCGCGCAATCGGCCCGGCGGCCGAAACGCTGGCCAAAAGTGAAAGCCTGGAAGCGCATGGCCTGTCAATCCGGGCGCGCCTGGATCGGCTGAACCGCTGAGCACAGGGAGCAGGAGTGAGGGGAGGCAGGCTGCTGGCTGCCCGTGCGTATGGATGGTGGCGCTGGCACATCGTTACGGCACAACTGTGCCCTGCGGATTGCCGTGGCACCGACCATCGGCTAGTCAGTTATCTACATAATCTGCGCACAGAGACCTGACCCATGAGCCGCATCAGCCAAATCGACCTTGATGACCGCAACCTGCCGCCGCCGACGCCTGAAATTGAGCAGGAGCGTCGGGTCGCGATTTTCGACCTGATCGAGGACAACAGTTTTGCGCTACCGGCGCGTGGTGAGCGAGCAGCGCCTGAGGGGCCCTACCATCTGGGGCTTGCCATCCGCGACAAACGGCTGGTCTTTGATGTTGCCTCCGAGGCTGGCGAAAAGGCGGCGGAATTCCACCTGTCCCTGTCGCCGTTCCGTCAGGTGGTCAAAGACTACTACCAGATCTGCGAGAGCTACTTCACGGCTGTCAAAACTTTGCCGCCCAGTCAGATCGAAACCATCGACATGGCCCGTCGGGGTATTCACAACGAAGGCAGCCGTGTCTTGCAGGAGCGGCTGGAGGGCAAGGCGGAAATTGATACCGACACGGCGCGCCGTCTCTTCACCCTGATTTGCGTATTGCATTTTGGAGGCTGAAGCGTGAGCGAGTTGCCGCAGTCGATCCTGTTCTGCTGTGACCACAACGCGGTCAGATCCCCGATGGCAGAGGGGATTATGAAACAGTTTTATGGCTCCGGCACCTATGTGCAGTCAGTCGGCGTCAAGAACGACATGGAGATTGACGGCTTCTGCATCGCGGTCTGTCAGGAGATCGGTGTGGAACTTTCGCGCCATCGGTCACGGTCCTTCGACGAGATGGAACAGTGGGGCGATGACCTGTCCTCCTTCGACCTGGTGGTGGCGCTGTCCCCCGCCAGTCAGCGCCGGGCGCTGGAACTGACGCGGTTTTTCCACCTTGATGTCGAATATTGGCCAATTATGGACCCAACTGGACTGGGGGAAACCCGGGATGCCAAGCTAGACAGTTACAGGCAAACCCGATCCCAGATTATCCAGCGCCTGACAGAGCGCTGGGGCAACCCGTTGGAGATAAAATGAACAGCACCGTCATCCGCTATTTTGAGGCCTTCAATGCAAAAGACACCGATGCCATGCTTGAGTGCCTGTCGGACGACGTGGCCCACCATGTGAATGAGGGCAAGATCCGCATCGGCAAGGCGCTGTTTGCGGAGTTCTGCAACCACATGAGCCGCTGCTATGATGAATCCCTCACCGACATGGTGGTGTTCGCCAACGAAGATGGCACACGCGCGGCCGCTGAGTATGTCGTGAACGGCACCTATCTTGAAACAGACGCAGGGCTACCGGAGGCGCATCAGCAAACCTATCGCCTGCCTGCCGGGTCGTTCTTTGATCTGGAAGATGGCAAGATCACGCGTGTGATGACCTACTATAACCTTGCGGATTGGATGGCACAGGTCTCAGCCTGATGGGGTTGCGTCTGCAGAGCCTGCGCGGCGCAGCGCTGGCGCAGGCGATGGACGACGTCGCCCGCCTGCGGATCGCTGTATTCCGGGATTGGCCCTATCTCTACGATGGGGATCTGGCTTATGAACGCAGCTATCTTCAAAGCTATCTGGACAGTGACCAGTCTGTGGTGGTCGGCGCTTGGGACGGGGAGCGGTTGATTGGTGCCTCGACCGGCGCGCCTCTCGTTGATCATGCCGAGGATTTTGCAGCCGCTTTCGAAGGGACCGGTCTGGCGCTGAAGGACGTCTTTTATTGCGCCGAATCTGTTCTTTTGCAGGAGTATCGCGGAATGGGCTTAGGGCATCGTTTCTTTGACCTGCGGGAGGCGCATGCCAGGGAGCTTGGCTATGCAGTTTCGGCATTTTGCAGCGTGCAGCGACCGGCTGACCATCCGGCCAAACCGCAGAACTATCGCGCTCTGGATGATTTCTGGCGCAAGCGCGGTTATGAACCCATGCCCGGCGTGGTCGCCGGTTTCTCCTGGCTGGATGTGGGAGAGGTGGACGAGACCCGAAAACCGCTTCAGTTTTGGTCTCGCCGTTTGACCTGACACCAATGAATAGGACCCTTTGATGAAAATTGCTGCCGCTGCCTATCCCCTTGATTGGTTCGATGACTGGTCCGCTTATGAGGCAAAGATCGCCCGATGGGTGCAGGAGGCCGCAGGGAAGGGCGCAGATCTTCTGGTATTTCCCGAATATGGCGCGATGGAACTGTCAACTTTGGACGGCGCAGCGGTGGCGAGCGATCTGGAGCGATCCTTGCATGCGGTCTCCCGGCGCATACCGGATGTTGATGCACTGCACTTGCGTCTCGCGGCTGAATTCAATGTGCATATCCTTGGTGCATCTGCGCCGGTTTTTGATGGCGGCATACGTCCTGTCAACCGCGCGACCCTTTATGCGCCGAATGGACACAAGGGAGTTCAGGACAAACAGATCATGACCATGTTCGAACGCGACCCCTGGGATGTGACCGGTGGAGATGCGCTCAAGGTATTTGACACCGAACTGGGAAAGATCGGTATCCTAATTTGCTACGACAGTGAGTTTCCTCTGCTGGGCCGCGCGCTTGCAGATGTGGATCTGCTACTGGTGCCGTCCTGCACGGAGGCGCTGGCGGGCTACTGGCGGGTGCGCATTGGCGCCATGGCCCGCGCGCTTGAAAACCAGTGTGTTTCAGTCATGTCATCCATCGTCGGCCCTGCTGACTGGTCCGAAGCAGTGGACCAGAACACTGGCATGGGCGGCATATTCGGCCCCCCTGACACAGGATTCCCGGCCACCGGCGTGTTGGCCGAAGGGGTGCTGAACAAACCGGGCTGGACCTATGCTGATGTCGACCTCAAAGCAATCGCCGAGGTGCGCCGCAACGGTGTCGTACGCAACCGAACCCATTGGGATGAAAGGTCCGAACCGGGGAAAACAGTCACAATATGTCCGCTGCGGTGATTGCGCCCTTGAAAATCAGGGAAAAAGCGCTCATTTAAGCGCACGTCCCGCAGACTCGCGGGAAACCATCATTATGGAGATAACATGGCCAAGGAAGATACGCTCGAATTTCCCGGTGTCGTGAAGGAACTCCTGCCCAATGCGACGTTTCGGGTCGAGCTGGAAAACGGCCATGAGATCATCGCACATACGGCAGGCAAGATGCGCAAAAACCGCATCCGCGTTCTGGCTGGCGACAAGGTACAGGTCGAGATGACACCATACGATCTGACCAAAGGACGGATCAACTATCGCTTCAAATAAGCGCTGGTATCCATCAAGTAACAAAAGCCCGGCCTTAGCCGGGCTTTTGTTTTGGGGCGCCTGCAATCGACCAAGTGTCATTTGAACGCACCCACTGCGATCACCAGTTGGGGTTTTTCAGCCTTGATGAACCGGATATGACTGGGCCAAAGCCAACATTAAGTGCAGCCCCGCTGCGCCATAGGACAAAAAGGGCCAGACATGGCATTCATTCTTGGATCGGGCAGTCCGCGCAGGCTGGAGCTACTGGCCCAATTGGGAATCACCCCGGATACGGTCTGCCCGCCGGACATCGACGAAACGCCAAAGCCGAGGGAATTGCCGCGTCTTTATTGCGCTCGCATTGCCCGCCAGAAAGCTGAGGCTATTTCTGCCGCTGCAGAGGATGTGATCCTTTGTGCCGACACAACTGTCGCCCTTGGGCGTCGGATCCTCGGAAAGCCGGAAGATGCTGCAGAGGCCGCCCAATTTCTGTTGGCCCTGTCCGGCCGCCGTCATCAGGTGATCACATCTGTCGCCGTACGACGGGGGGATCGAATTTGGTCCCGCGATGTGGTGAGTGCTGTGAAGATGAAGCGGCTCTCGGATGAAGAGCTGAACGGCTACCTGGCGACCGGGGACTGGCAGGGCAAGGCGGGTGCCTATGCCATTCAGGGACCTGCGGGGGCGCTTATCCCTTGGATCAATGGATCTTTTACGGGAATTGTCGGCCTGCCATTGGCCGAAACTGCTGCCCTGTTGCGCGGGGCGGGCTGGACACCAAACAAGGAGGCCGCCGCATGAAGGGCCGTACAATCATTCTCGACCACATCGACGGCCGCGAAGCCGCCGCACTCATGGTGGATGGCCAGCTTGAGGATTTGCTGATCGACAGCGATGCGCCGACCCCCGGCACGATCTACCGTGCCCGGGCTGATCGACCCGTCAAGGGGCAGGGAGGCATGTTCCTGACAACGCCGGATGGTCCTGCCTTTTTACGCCAAGTCAAAGGTCTGGCGCCCGGACAGGAGTTGCTGGTCCAGCTGACGGGCTATGCAGAGGCGGGCAAAGCACTGCCTGTTTCTCAAAAGTTGCTGTTCAAAAGCCGTTACGCCATCGTCACACCCGAGGCACCCGGGCTCAATATCTCCCGCTCGATCCGTGACGAGGAGGAGCGCGATCGCTTGTTGGAAATTGCTCATGACGCGATAGGCGGCAGCGGTTATGGCCTGATCCTGCGGTCGGCTTGCGATGGCGCTGACAGCACCGATATCGAAGAAGACATTCTCGCCATGGTGTCGCTGGCGTCCCAAGTGCTTGAGGATGCTGGTAGCGGGCCAGAGGTCCTGGCAGAGGGCGATACACCACACCTGTTGGCGTGGCGTGACTGGACCGATCCGGCAGATATTGAGCGCGAGGCTGGCGGATTTGAACGTCTGGGCGTGCTAGATGCTCTTGAGACAGTGCGGGGTATTCGCGAACCTCTCAGCGGCGGCGCGTTTTTGTTTATCGAACAGACCCGCGCCCTGGTTGCAGTGGATGTGAACACTGGCGCGGACACCTCGCTGGCCGCTGGGGTGAAGGCGAACATGGCCTGCGCCAAATCCCTCGCCCGGGCCCTGCGCCTGCGCGGGCTAGGGGGGCAGATTGTGATCGATCCCGCGCCCATGCCCAAGAAGGATCGCCGCGCCTTTGAAACGGCCCTGCGGGCCAGCTTCCGCAGCGATAGCGAAGACACGGTACTGGTGGGCTGGACCACGCTTGGCCACTTTGAGTTGCAGCGGAAACGTGGCCGCATCCCGCTGAAGGAGGTCTTGGCGTGAGCTGCCCGATTTGCGCAGAGGAAACCCAAAAGGACTACCGCCCGTTCTGTTCGCGCCGCTGTGCTGACATTGATCTTGCGAAGTGGCTGAACGGCGCTTACGCAACCCCGAGCACGGACCCGGAAGACATTGAAAACGCTCTGGAAGAAGCCGCAAATTCCCGCGAAATGAAACATTAGCGAATTTCTTTGAAAAAGCCTCTGGACACGGTCATGCACACGTCATAGAAGGCCCACACCCAAGGCGAACAGCCTTCCCGTGCCCGGGTAGCTCAGGGGTAGAGCAGTGGATTGAAAATCCTCGTGTCGGTGGTTCGATTCCGCCCCCGGGCACCATTTATCCGGTCTAACCTATTATTTTACATCCGCTTTTGCATATGGCAAAGCGAGGCGTAGAGCATTTTGGAGAACATATCCGCTAAGTACCTCTCCCTCAAAGAGGGTATCTTTTACTTCAATCGGCGCGTTCCTAAGGATCTCAGGTCACATTATTCCTGCTCTCTGAGAACCCGATCACGTGCCGTTGCATTGGCTAGGGCTAACAGCGCATCTGTGAAGTTGGATGTGTATTGGTACCACCTCAGATCTTAAGATGCTGAGTTGCCTGGGGAGCATTTGCTATGCCACGTTCTATCGCGTCTAGGTTCCACCGGTTCTTAAAGTAGTCACACCTGACGTTCTAACGCTTTCCGAGGGAGTGTTGACATATGTCCGCCTCAAGGGGCGCGGACGTCCAAAGGCGTTTGAGAGGGCAGCGCATCGTTCCTTGGTCTATGTGATCGGCCTATGCGGCGGCAAACGGTTATCTGACTACACAAAAGCAGACGCCAACGCCTTTTGTGATGCGCTTATCAAGCCTGGTTTGACTGAATTCAGCATCATCCGAATCTTCGGTACTGTCTGGGCTGTTTTTAACTCTGCAGAGGCCAAAGAAGGTCTTGAGATCAGTTCTCCCATTGCCAACGTCTGCTACGACCGAAATGCCGGAGTTTCAGAGAGGTTTTCACTTCCTGCTGAAACATCTGCTTCTTTCAGCAACAACTTGAGAAGCTAGACGACGAGATGCGATGGCTGGTTGCAATGGTGTGGATATGGGCATGCGGATCGGCGGGTCTTTTGCACCAAGTGTAGAATGCGACGTTCTCCATCGCTCTGTCTCTCTTTTTGATTGCCGCAAGCGAGGTTGCACGGCACTGGACAAAAGGACCATGGACAGATCCACTCTACGCGGCGTGCCAGCATACAGTCGGTCTGACAATGATCATGAGCGCATCGCCGAGCCGTCCGGGGGATCAAAGCCGCCGACGACAAGACCGCGTATTTAGATCCAGTTGCGCCCTGGGAAACCACTTACTGCGATAGTTTCGGCAGCCAAATGTGGCCCTCTTGATGAGGCCAGCATCACCTGCTGTCATATCTCCGTCGGCACTCGTCTACGTTGGAAATTCTTGCAGGGATCGCTGTCTTTCGTTTCCACGAAACAAAGACAATTGTCGTCGTCGTAGTGTGCACTAACGCCAACCCAATCGGGATCCGCCGTCCGCTTCTGTCAAACAGACCTCCCAACAGCAAAGCGTTGGCGTAAGTCCTCCAACATAGGCCGAAAATGCGATTGTCGCAGCCACTGCTCCAAAGCCACTTTCAGTGGCGTAGACGCCGTAGAGAGGAGCTTGCAAGTTTACAGCAAAGGCCACAGTAAAAACGACCAAACGCAAGAAATGAAGCAGGGACTTAGGCTGTGATCAGGGCGCCTGAAAAATGAGCTTGAACCCTTGACGAAGAAACGTGATTATTATGACAATTTTTAAATTGTCATAGATGCGGTAATCTGATGCCCAAAGCTCGATATATCCAACTCGCTGACACAATTGCGCGCGCGATCCAGTCCGGGAAATTGACACCTGGGTCCAGGCTGCCGACGCACCGTGCATTTGCCGATCAGTTTGAGATTGCACTTGCGACGGCCACTCGTGTTTATGGGGAGCTTGAGCGACGGGGCCTTGTCGTCGGTGAGGCAGGGCGTGGGACATTTGTGCGGGATGACGGGTTGCCAATGGCGTTGGGGGTTCACCAGACCGCGACCGATGGCTTGATCGACCTCGTGTTCAACATGCCAAGTGATGCCGGGGATGCAGATGTGCTGCGCGCCGGGCTTCGCAAATTGGCAACGGCGGGCGACCTTGAGGCGATGTTGCGATATCAGCCCCATGGGGGTCGCAGCCATGAGCGACGAATTATCGCGAACAACCTAAACCAATCACTTGGTTCTGTTGATCCAGAACGCCTATTGGTCACTTCCGGTGGTCAACATGGGCTGGCGATTACCGCACTTGGATTGTTGCGGCACGGTGATGCTGTTGCGACGGACACTTTGACTTATCCTGGCTTCAAATCTGTCGCTGCTTTGCAGGGGCTGGACCTTGTTTCAGTTGATGGTGTGGAGGGTGCCATGGTTCCGGACGATCTCGATCGGAAGTGCCGTAGCGGTCAAATTCGGGCAGTCTATTTGATGCCAACCGTTCACAACCCACTGGGGGCGGTAATGGGAGAGGCCACCCGCCTTGCTCTGATCCACATCGCCAGAAAGCATGATCTCATTATCATAGAAGACGCCGCATATGCGTTTCTGGAGAACGACCCGCCGCCCACCTTTCTGGCTCTAGCCCCTGAGCGAACAGTTTACATCGGCGGTTTTTCGAAAAGCATCGCAACAGGGCTGCGTTTGGGATATGTGATCGCACCAGCGGGTAAAATCTGCCGCCTCGTTGAAGCCATTCGAGCGACCACATGGAACGCTCCGGCGCTCATCTCTGGGTTAGTCACAGGTTGGATTGAAGACGGGACCCTAGGAGCATCCGAAGAAACCCGCAGACAGGATGGCGCAGAACGACAGCAGCTTTGCCGCGCCGCTCTAACAGACTTGCCAATTATCGCGCATCCTAATGCAGGGTTTGCATGGCTGCCCTTGGCGAAAAACATGCGGGCCGAACCGATAGTTAGTCGATTGAGGAATGCTGGCATATCGGTGTCGGGCGCGGAGCCCTTTGCAACTACGGTGGCAGTACCGCAAGCGTTGCGCTTGGCCTTAGGTGGTGTCAAAAAAAACGATCTGACTGCCATTCTGGCTTTAGTCAGCAAAACGGTCAAAAATCACTCTTTTGAGTGAGGGAACTCTCTCGCAACTCTGGGACGTGGACGCCATATCCCCACGAAGCCTCAAGTGCCTGGATATCGTGCAGCAAATTGCTCCGCGATAGCGGGCTATCCGGCGGGCGTGCGACGGGACGGGATAGGTTTCGCGGCATTCAATGTCGGATGATATGCCGTTGGCCGGAGTTTTCATCTCTTCCGATCAGGGGCTTTGCTATGACAGCTCAACACTGGATGTCAAAGATAGCGCTTCATTGCTGCCTGATTGCGGATAAGTCTGTGTGCAACTTGGGTCCAGCATAACGGAAGGGCCGCTTTTGGATCTGCAAGCGTTTTGCGGCAGCGCAAGTGTATCCATCCGACACGCCGCCATGGTTTTTGTGAATGTGTTTCAGCAGCAGCCTACCGAGACAGGATCCAGTCTCTGCACTTGCAGCTGGACAGACCATGGCCGGTGTGCAGCTTCTGCTTTATGTCTTCCACGGTGGCTTGCTCGGGCCGCCGAAGTTCTCCGCCTGATGAAATCGGTGAAGGTGCCGATTGTGCTGAAGGGTACTGGAGTTCAACGGGTTCTGCCCGTGGCGCTCAGAGTATGGGCACGCGATACACTCTCGCGCGCCCATGGATGCGGCCACCCTTCAGCCAGTAGTGCATCATGATGTTGCGGTCAGAACATCTTCCTTTCCCAGAAACGCAGCTTTTCGCAGGCTCTCAGAAAATCACCAACATTTTCGCCATCGATCTTCATCATGCCGTCATCGATCTTGTCAGAGAGACCCACAGTTTCGATCAACGGCATGGCTGCATCGGTCCACGCGATGAACTTTGCATGTGCAAACGCATCGCTGAGAAAATCCTGTGATGGTTTGTTGTTTGCCATTTCGCTGCCGGCTCCCTCTGAAAACACCAGCGCAACCGCATCGAACAGAACTGAAGGGCCTCCATCGATTTTCTCGTCTGCGGGCTTTGTCGTGCCGTCGGACAGTTTTGCACCGAAAATCTGCGGTGCGACGATGGCCACCATCGCGCCCGCGCGGGTGAATTCGGCCTCGATCTCATTGACCAAACCGGCATCGGCGCCGTCCGTGATAAATAGGCCCAGTTTGCGGCCGGCGAAGCTCTCGGGGCCGTTTTTGAGAATGCTCAGAGCGTCCGAAGCGGGCAGATCGGTGATAGGCTTGCGCGCTGGTTTTGCCGCGTCGGGCAGGTCAGAGACGCCCAGACCCTTGGCCACGGATTCTGCCAGATCATCGTGCACGTTCATCAGATGGCTTAGCATTCGAAGCCTGATCCTTTCATGCTGGCACTTCGACAACTCGAAGGTATAGGCCGCAGCAATGTGGTTCTGTTCAGTGGCTGTCTGGCTGATCCAGAACTGCCGAGCTTGGCTGTAGTGGTCGGCAAATGTCTCGGAGCGCGTGCGTTGCTTGCCGCCCTGCACCCGCTCAGAATAACTGGCGAACCCGATTTCGGGATTTTCGCGAGGCCCGCCATCCTCATCCCAGCTGTTCGGCTCATAATTCGCCCGGCCCTTGGGATTGCGCATCGCCATGTGGCCGTCCTGCTGGAAATGGTGAACGGGACATTTCGGTGCGTTGATCGGTATATGGGTGAAATTCGGCCCGCCCAGACGCTTGGTTTGCGTATCAAGGTAGGAGAAGTTGCGCCCCTGAAGAAGTGGATCATCGGTGAAGTCGATGCCGCGGACGATGTTTTGGGTACAGAATGCTACCTGCTCGGTTTCAGCAAAGAAATTATCGACGTTGTTATCCAGCGTCATGGTGCCGATAATCTGCACCGGCACCTGCTCCTCAGGTATGAGCTTGGTGGCGTCGAGAATATCGAACTCGAACTCATCCGCGAATTCATCATCGAAGACCTGGATGCCCAAGTCCCATTGCGGGTAATCCCCGGCGTCGATGGCATTCCACATATCGCGGCGGTGAAAATCCGGGTCGGCGCCGTTGATCTTCAATGCTTCGTTCCAAACCACGGATTGCAGGCCTTGCTTTGGTTTCCAGTGAAATTTCACGAAATGGGATTTGCCCTCGCTATTGACCAGCCGGAAGGTGTGTACACCGAACCCTTCCATGAACCGCAGGGAGCGAGGAATGGCGCGGTCCGACATCGTCCAAAGGGTCATATGGACGGCCTCGGGCGATAGTGAGATGAAGTCCCAGAAATTGTCATGCGCGCTTTGAGCTTGGGGGAAGGCGCGATCGGGCGCGGGTTTAACCGAATGGACCAGGTCCGGAAATTTCATCGCGTCTTGGATGAAGAAGACCGGCATGTTGTTGCCCACCAAGTCCCAGTTGCCCTCGTTGGTGTAGAACTTCACCGCAAAACCGCGCACATCGCGTGCGACGTCCGGCGATCCCTTGCTGCCCGCAACGGTGGAAAAACGGGTGAAAACAGGTGTCTTCTCTCCTTCGCGCTGAAAAATATCGGCACAGGAGAACTCCGGGATCGCCCTCGTCAGTTCGAAGTGGCCGTGTACGCCATATCCGCGCGCATGGACGACACGTTCGGGAATCCGTTCATGGTCGAAGTGGAAGATTTTTTCGCGCATGATCTGATCTTCCAGCAGTACCGGTCCACGCGGTCCGGCTGTTAGGGAATTCTGATCGTCGGAGATGGGTGTGCCTTGTGCCGTCGTGATGGTTCCCTCGCGTGCATCCGCTTCCTGACGCGGTGCGCCACCTTTATCCAAATTGAGTTTTTTCATGCTTGGTCTCCTTCCCTATAATGACATAGCTATCAGCCTGTTGGGTGATCGTGTCCGCCTTGGTCTATCCCGTCGAGCCTGGCCGACGCGTCGGGGTCCGATCGCAAGAAGATGTTTCGGGCCAGTGGAAACTGGTGTGAACGACTTTCCAGAAAATGCATGAGGTAGCCTGCGGTGTTAGGGAAAACCATCAGGTCACCGACCCCAACACCATGGGGGAATGCCATCTTGCGCCGGGTCAGCCATTCGCTTTCCGTGCAGTAGGTCCCAGCCAGATAGCCCGCGACCGCATCGCCACGCGGCCCCTTTCCGGGAACCATCAAGGGGTCGAGTGCAAATTCGGAAAAGCCCGATCGCGACTGGGTGCGGTTCATCTGCACCCCAATAACCGATTCACCTGCACTGTCTGTCTTTCGGAAGGCTACTCGCGCCACGGTCATGCCGCACCCGTCCAGCAGAGACCGGCCCGGCTCGCACCGCAAGGTTACGTGGGCATCGCGCAGCCGCCTAGCGATTGTGCGGTCCCCATCGGGGGCTTGCAGGATCTGTCGCATCCAGTCGGTTTGAACCAGAGACTGAGCCACCGGATAACTGTCCACTGTGCCGGGAGCGCCATCGGGTCCCCGTTTTCGCCCAAGGTTGTCATTGTGTTGCGTAATCGGGTCACGTTCTCCGGCTAGTGCCTTGTCCAGCTCAGCCAGCCAAACGTCCCATTGGCGGGGATCGGCGAGGTAGTTCATCGGGATGCCGCCCCCGATGTCGAGGAAGAAATCGCGACTACAGTCGCCCCGAATATCCGCCACCATGGGCAGTGTCTGTGATATTGCTGCGATACGCTCCTCAGCACTGTATCCGTTGAGGTGGAAATGCAGCCCGTCCAGTCTGAGCGCGGCGGACCGTTCCAGCCGCGCCACAATCCCAGGAATCTCGCTCAACGTGAAGCCGAAACGCGAGTAGATCGCCCTACCACCGCATGAAAACCCGTTCAGCCGCAACCCGACCGAAATCGTCCGGTCGCCGCCCTGAGAAACCTCTTCCAGCAATGCTAACTCGTCGTAATTGTCGAGCACGATGGTCACGCCGCCAGCAACACAAAGCGCCATCAGTGCCCGGTCCTTTACCGCCGCCGTGCAAACGATCCTGTGACCGGGAACCCCTTGCGCAAGACATTGTTCAACCTCTGCATGGCTTGCCGTGTCGATGCCGATGCCCTGATCCCGAGCCGATTGGACATAGGTCAGGCACTTGTTGGCCTTACGAGCGAACATCGGCATGAAAGGCAGATCAAAATCAGCGACACAGCCGGTCAGCGCTGCGATGTGCCGACTGAAAGGCTCAACCGACTGGATATTCAATGGTGCGCCAAATTCCTCGATTAGCGCGTGCAAGCGGGGCGGATCAGCAATCAAATCGACCATCCAGTCCTCCAGCCGCGGGCGGAGGGGGACAACACCTCGGCAATGATCAAATAGGGACTGCCGCGGGTTCATGCCGTTTGCTCCAGACTTGTCTCTCGGCCCGCACGGGCTGCATGAACGACATTGGCTGCCCACCGCTCCGGCAAATCGTGCAGCGCGCGCGATAGGGTGTCGTTGCCCAATACACTGCCTTCAGTCGCGCGCCCGATGATCGACAATCCCGGTGTTGCGGCACCGTTCACCAGCGCCTGCGCTCGGCCATTTACGACAATGCCCTGCAATGCCCCCACGCTCAAATGACCGTCGCGCATCAGGCCGTTCAGGGGCTGTGACAAGGCTGCACTTCCAGCGGGCGGGATCGTCGCGTCAACTGTGACATCCGCAGCCATACCGCCATCGAGGTGGTTTAAGCTCACCAACCCGGTTCGTTCGAGACAGATCAGTTTGCCGATATTCTGGGCAGGCGGACCGAAGGCCAGCCGTTCCATCTCGGTCGCGACAGTACGGAATAGGGCTGCGTCCGTCTCCGGTAGATCATGGTGGTTTATCCACGCAACGAGGTGGGGATAGCATCGCCGCCAAGTCTCGCCTAAGGCCCACAAGACGTCCGGTGGGCGGATACCGAGCGCAATCTCGAAGCCCGTGCGCAATTCATCTCGGCACCGTTCCGGGTCGAATACGGACCCCTGCCAGTGGGTGAAGACCGCCGCCGCAGTGCCAGGCGCGCTATTGATCGTTCGCTCAGCCATCTGCCGTATCGAGGGCCAAATATCACTAGTGAAAGTAGCGCTAGATTTTTCCGAAAGAAATGCTTCGAACGCGTCTAGCTGTGTCTCCCAATAGGCCTCACCTTGGGGGCGTGCGAACCGATCAACATCGACCTTGGCCCGCATCGGGCGTCCGGTGCGGCTGAACGGTGCGATCAACTGCGGCTCAAGGCCAGACGAGTGATAGACGTAGCCCTGCTCCAAGGGCGCGAAGGAACCGCCGCGCCCTTCGGTGAGTGCCAGCATCGTGTCGAGGAACGTTAGAGCGAACCCCTTACAGGCTACGGAGGTGCCTGGCGGTATGCGCGCATTGGTCAACGCCAGATCTACGGGAAACGGAGAGGGAATCTCCTCGCTAAGATGGGGCCGACGCGTCCGGCACCAATCCTGGTGGCCAGTGCAAATTAGCAGCTCGTCAACGACGATGCTACCGGGTGAGATCATCCACCGGGCCTGGAACTGTCTTACGTCGTGGACCCTGACGGGGTGTATCGAGATCTGGAGGTTAGGCGGTGCGTTCGCGACCACTTGGCCAAAGCACCATGTGAGGTATTGGCCAACCACCGCGCGCGGAACGTATTCCTCCGCAGCCACCTTCTTGCCCTGGCTCATTAGCCATACCTGCAAGTCCGGCCCCCGTCCGCCGGTCCAGGCGTCGATCTTACCGGCCGGAAAATTCATCAGCAGTACATTCGGCTGCCCCGGATCGTAAATTGGACCCGCGCCCGGGTTGGGAGACTCTTCGAAAACATGGACATCGAAACTGTGCGATGGCGTTTTACGGGCTGCTTCGGACAATGAGTCCAATGCATAAAGCCCTTTGGGGCCGCAACCGACGATGGCGATTTCTCGATGCGCCTGACCTATGTGGAAGTTCATTGCAGACCAGCCAAGGCGCGAACCTCGTCCCCGGATGCGCCCAGCTCCCGTGCGACCCAATCGTCGTCGAAAACAGTACTCAAGTACCGCGAGCCTGAATCATGAAGGATTGCCACAGCGGTCTTGCCGGATAGTTCGTCCTGCATGCTGCGCACAGCTTCGAGTACGCCCCCCCCTGATCCGCCGACCAGGATGCCCTCGTGCTTAACGGCTCGACGGCAGCCAGCCACGCACGTGAGGTCGGATACGCGAACTAGGCCATCGAAACTTTGTCCTTGTGCCAGCTCGGGCAGGCGCCCCGCGCCCATGCCGGATATTTTTCTCGGTCCAGCCGTGCCGTCAAACAATGTGCTGCCTTCGGCGTCAACGGCGACAACTTTGGTCCTGCGCCCCTTTGCGCGCAGAAAGTCCCGGCAGCCCCGCGCTGTGCCTGTGCTGGAGCAGGCGACAAAAAGGTAATCGACCTGCCCAGAAAATGCGGCATCAATTTCTGCTACGGTCCCGGTTTCGTGCGAAGCGGGGTTGTCGAGGTTTGCATATTGATTTGGCCAGAACCGGTCAGCGGACTCTTCGAGCAGCACGCTCACCCGCTCTAAGCGAGCAGCAAGAAAATCACCGTCTAGCGCTTGGTCGACCAGCTCGATCTGTCCTCCCAAAGCGCGAATTATGTCGATATTTTGTGCCTGTGCATTTGGGTCTACCACGCAGATGAACTTCAGGTGGTGTAGAGCGCAGGCTTGCGCTAGGCCGATGCCCATATTCCCGGAAGAAGATTCCACAACCGTATCACCTGGTGAGAGGCGTCCATCGGCGAGGGCGCGCTCAATCATGTGACGGGCGGGTCGGTCCTTCGCACTTCCACCTGGGTTCAACGCCTCCAACTTGGCAAACAAGTTGACCGATGCCTTGTCTAGATAATGATGTAGACGCACCAATGGAGTCTGGCCAATAAGATCCAGAAGATTGTCGGCGACACGAGGGACTGATGTGTGTGCAGGGGCAATATTTGTCTCAATGTTCACGATATCACCTATACGCAAAGACGACCGGTGCTGCCCGGTCTGGTGGAGGCGCCGCGCAGGAGATCACTGAGCGGGACACGGATGGAGGGGATTGAGAACTTGAGTAGGTGTCTCGAAGTTTTTGGTGGCATCATCTCGCCTCGGGCCGCAGCCGAGCGCACCATTTCAGGTGTAACCAATTCATCCGGCCGCCAAGCCGTCACTTCGACTTCTGCCGGATCGTCGTAGTCGACCTCGACACATGGGGCTAGGTCAGCGCCCAGAGCATTCAGTGCGGTGTACCGGTGATGGCCATCCAGCAATGTCCGACAGCGCCGCGCGATGATTAAGGGTCGCCAGATCGCTTGGTCAGTTCGAATGGACCGCGCAATACTGGCAGAGTGATCCGCGTTCACGAATTCATGCGGTCTAATCTCCACAAGCGGCCGAAGTACAACAGACATAGGGCGCATAACAAATGACCTTTTTAGGGTTAAGGATGAAGCGCCAGAATGGCCTGACCTCCATTTACGCCAATAACGTTCAATCTACTGAATTGTTCCAATCAGCCGATGCTACAATATTGGCTTGCAGAAGACCGCCCGCCGCTTGTCTCGTGGTCTGAAAATTTAGAAGCCCATCAGGCAGACAGCTCTCAGCCTAGGTATTGAGCCTTTCACCGCACCGGATGAATAAGCTCGCGAGCACGAACACAAAAGCGAAGGCAATAAGTCCGAGATAGCGTTCGTAAACGCCATCAATTCCATCGGGGAGGAAAAAAAAGACCGGTGCAGAGAACGCCCACACTACCGAAATGCCGACTAAAAATTTACCATAATGACGACCCGCACAAGTTGCCCCGTCGGACATCAGCCAAGGAATGATCGCCATGAGCAATCCCAGCGCGTAGACGAGATAAATATGGATCACCACGCCATCACTGTCGCTGTCGCCGTATTCATTACGAGCCCCAACCAGAAAGACGATCAGTCCTAGAAGGGCTAGGCCGATGATTCCGAAGCTCCAGCCTTGTCCACCCATATGAATATGTGCAGCCAACAATGCTATGGAAATGAGCGAACCTGAGAATGCATAGATGCCGATATCGACGATGTACTCAAATTCGCCGGCACCCAGATCGCTGATCGTGTCAGCAATCCAGTCATGGTTGGGGACAACAAAGTCCGCCACGAGGATGGAGAGAGCGAATACTAGGCAGCCGACTATGGAGTACCACCCAAGCACGATCACCAGCGTAGGTTCGGCTTCGAATGTTGATGATTTGGTCTGGTTGTTCATATCGATTCGCCGTCTGATCACGCCGGGTAGCAACCATCGAGGAGCTTGGCTCTTCCTGCTGCATGGAAGGGGCTACAACAACCCCTTCGCTACGCTTACGTTTGCTGAAGCTGGTTAATCCCACCAGCCCTCATCAACCGATTCCATCTCTTCGAGCTGCTCTTCGGTCTTGCGCGTCACGATGACATAGTTCTTGTCATCCACTGGTGTCAGGCGAATGTCTTCGACAGGGATCAGCACATGTTTGTCGCCGATATCTAGGAAGCCGCCAACTTCAGCCACGACACCAATCATCTTTCCACCGCGGTCCAAGACAATATCTTCGATTTCGCCGATATCATTCCAGTCTGGGCCGACACCTTCGGCCTCCCAATTACCCCAAGTATCTTCGTCCATGGGGCCATTCAGAGTGTAGATATCTCCGCCAGTGATATCGCGTGTGCGGATCAGATTATCAGTATCCATCATTGTTTCCGCAACAGCAGGCGCTGCAACCATACCGGCAATAAGAGCAAAAGAGGTGAGGCGAGGCATATGACATTCCCTTTCTGTTTGCTTCAATGACCGAACAATCTCAGGACTGCTTTTGTTCCAAAAAAATATGCCTCGGGTTGAAAATGTGCAGGATAAGGAAGGTTGTTTGAGTGGTTTTGATAGATGTTTTCCGGCTCAGGTCGAAGGCTTCGGGAAGCATCGATGCGGCTAGCGCGGCTTCAATCGCCGGATTTTGCCTATCAGAATGGGAGAAGCCTTAGACAGGATGGCTGCACGCACGGCAGGTAGGCTGCCGTCTTATTGGCCCTTGGTCTGTGTGGATATCTACTAGGCCATGGCGGCAGACCAAGTCGAACCTACCTAGGATGTCTCGCTGGCAGCTATCACATGTGACCTATTGGATCGATGTCAATTGGGCCGCTTGAACTCAAAACCAGAGGACCATTCCGCAAGCCTTTTCAAGAACACGTCATCACTGGATGTTGGCTGGTCAGTGAAGTTCGGAAGATCCCTGAGTACGGTACGTACCCCCTTCAAATTTCCCTTGTGCTCAAGCCAGTCCGCGGTGAACCGCAACAGCCCTTCGGGCAGGCGTAGCTGAGGGGCCGGGGTGGAGTAGTATAATGCGTGTGGCACACTGTTCAGGCTGGATACTAGATCTGCGAGGTGTTTCAGCTCGGTGGTGAGCTCGCCCCCAAGCTCCTGTCGTGCGGCCAAATGTGTCAAAAATGCACGCCCCGCTGCGACTGTTTGCGTGGTGTTCAAGACAAAACTTACAGAGAGTGTGAGCACAATCATGCCATTTACACCCACGAGAACGGTTACCAGTTCCCAACCTGCTGATCCCGGCTTGGTATTCCCTCCCCCAAGTGTGGACAGTGCTTCGCCGACATATCCTAGATCCAGTAATAGGCCCGCAGGTTGTCTGGTATCTGAGAGGACCACCGACCTCTCAGAACCTTGAAATATGAGAAACCAAGCCAGAGCAGTACCGATAACCCAGAACACGGCAATAGAGGCCATAACTATAGGCCCCACCGCGATACGACTGAAAGCGTTGATAGGCAGAAGGCGTTTCATCAGGCTCCAAGCCGCTTGGGCAACCCAACGGGACGGTAGCTTGCGATCCGTAATTGCAACCGTAGTCAGCAAAAAGTCTGAAAAAACCAAGAAGAGACTGATTAAGCCGATAAACATGAGTATCATAATTGGATAACGCGGCGAAGCGAGTTTGGTTTCTTAGAATTTTTACCGTAGCCGTTCCAGAAGGCCAAACGGCCGAACTTTCCTACTTGGAGCAGTGGTTGGAACTCGTCGCATGTCCGGTGTCCAGCGCGCTGGTCAGGGCAAAATGACGCCTTCGCCGTTGGATTCCGTCTGCGGTTGGCCTGCATTGCATCCATATCTGCTTTCATTGCGGCGGAGCTCATTCGATGCATCTGAACAAGCAGTGGACAGTTCCTACGGTCGGGCCCCCGACTGAGCATACAAAAAGTTGCCAGTGAGATGGCAACTTAACTCAAATTTATATCTTCTAGACCTATTCTTGCAGATGTACGTGCACAACACCGTGCGTATCTTGCTGGAGAACCGGTCACATGAAATTTCATTCATTTAATGCACCTGACCCAAATGCGCCTAATCGCCCCCTGGTGACGGTTTTTTGTGCTGTCTGGCATAAGCAGCCGAACAAATTGGAGCTATTGCGCTCCCATTGGGCCAACCTAAAGGCTCAGTCGATACCGGTAGACCCATGCTATATTTTCGACAATGGAGACCAGGCACCGGACTGGCTGGAAGCCCCATGGTATAGCTTCGATGAACCTCTAACGATCTACGAGGCTTGGTCGGCGGCAACCGCGCTTTCGCACACAAGATACATCATGAATCTCAATATGGATGATCGCCTGGCGACCAATGCTGTCCAAACTTTGGTTGCAACGGCTGACGCCACCAACTCAACACTGGTTGGTGGTGAGTGGCTGGTCAATTTCGATGAGAGTCACTTGGAGCAGAAATTCGGTGTGGAGGATCTCTGGGAGACGGGTTTCTCCGCCGACTGGCCACCAAGAAAGCAGGCAAATCTACGGCTCGGCAGCGGCACGGCGGAGCGGGGAACATATGGGCCGGCGACACTTTGGAACTTGGAGCAGGTGGGGCAGTGGTATCCAAGCTATTTCGGCAATCAATCACCGATCAAATCGATCGGAGACTCGATCTTTTGGCAAATGCTGGCCGACAAAAACTGCAAGTTCACTCGCATCCCTATGATCATTGGGCGGTACTACTCAGAAGAGGGATCGCAAGCTGAATTTCGGCCTCATAAGGATAACGATCACCTGCGCGCGCATGGTATCAGTTTGATTTCCTTCGCGAATTTTGTTCTCTCGGGAGACTATTCAAAATGGCCGGGGCTGAATCCGGAAGCTGTCGCTCCAGAAGCCGGACCACGTAACAGGATTGAACAAGCCAGTGACAAGCTGGCCGCCCAATTCCGCGCCATGGGTCTTGGGGCACAGTGCGCGCCACAAATGGCGTCAATGCAGTAACATGTTAAGACGTGTATTTTTAACCGGAAGCGGGGGCATTGTGGGCCGCCACGCTCTGAGGGCACTGGAGGCGCTTGCACCTGACGCCGAGGTGTTGCGCAATACCGCCGATCTTACCAATCCGGGTGAAATTTCGCAGGCTATTGAGGAAGCTGGCCCAATCGATCTGGTGGTTCATCTCGCCGCAATGGTGCCAGTCAAGTCTGTTCAAGCCAACCCGGGTGCTGCTTTTGCAGTGAATGCCGGAGGGACGATTAACCTTCTCGCGGCGCTTGATGGCAGCGCGGCACGGATGCTTTTGTGTTCGTCCAGTCACGTCTACGCAAGCAAGGAGACTCCGCTTCGAGAGACCGACGCAACAGAGCCGGTGTCACTTTATGGTCAAACAAAGCTCATGTCAGAGCAGGCTGCGCAGCAAATTTGTGCGGTGACCGGTCGCTCACTTTGCATCGCACGATTGTTTTCAATCCACGATCCGGATCAAATCGGAAGCTACTTGCGACCGACTCTCGAGCAGCGCTTTGCTACCCATGCGCCAGAGACCCCTTTTGAGTTGTACGGAGCTCTCAGCCGTCGTGATTTTCTTCCTGCATCCGATGCAGCACGATTGATCACTAAACTTGCGCTCTCAAATGCCGAAGGTCCGGTCAATGTCGCTTCTGGGCACGCCGTGACTGTGGCCGACTTTGCACAATCAATCGCTCCCTTTCCGCTGAATATTCGGCCCGTGGGCCAAAACGATACGCTTGAGGCTGATGTGACACGCCTACGTGCGATCCTTGGAGAACGCTATGACTAAGACAATTTCTATCGTAATCCCGACATTTAACCGTGCGGATATGCTTCCCAAAGCTATCGAGAGCGCACTTAACCAGACGATGCCATGCGAGGTGATTGTGTCTGACCACGGGTCGACGGATCATACTGCCCAGATCGCTGCAGAGTATGGTGCCAAAATCACTTACATCCGCCGGGAGAAAGACTTTGGCCCGCATTTTTGCTGGCTGGAAGGCGTACTGCATGCGACCGGAGAGTTTGTCCATCTGCAGTATGATGATGATTGGATTGCGCCTACCTTCATCGAAAAATGCGCGTCTGTCCTCAAGGATGATGTTGGGTTCGCCTTTACCGGCGCGGAAGTCATTGACGACAAAACCGGCAAACAGATGATGGTGCAGTTTTTGGAATGGCTGCCGGAGACAGGTATCTTCGACAACCGGCTAGCGGAGGAGAACATTGTTGGCTCTCTCATCTCGCCGGGCGCGGCGCTGTTCCGGCGTCAAGTGCTGATTGATGCGCTCTATCAGGGGCGCCTTCCGTTGCAGAACAGTGAATACCATGGTGTGGGTCCTGACATCTTTGCCTCGCTGTTGTCCATGCTGCGCTATCCCAAGGTGGGATTTGTCAAAGAACCTCTCGCAAGTTTTCGCGCCCACGAAGGGTCGATCACGATCGACGCCCTGACTGACAAACAAAAAGCAGCCAATATCGCCGCTGCCTACAATGAGGTGCGCCACTACTATGTCGAACTGAAAGCGATGCAGGCTGTGAGGGGGGCACAGGCATGAAGAATTTCCAACCTCCCCGCCCGATCACGCTTGCACAGGACACGATCTCGCGGCGTGAACTGCAGCAGACGGCAGATTGGATGATGGCTGGTAACCGCCTGACAAAGGCCGAGGAAACCGTCGCATTTGAGGAAGAGTTTGCGGCCTGGATGGGATCCAAACATGCAGTATTCGTTAACTCCGGCTCTTCAGCAAATCTGTTGATGATATATGCTGCCCGTGAGGCAGGGCGGCTGCGGAACACTAAGGTGATTGCTCCTGCGGTTAGCTGGGTGACAACCGTGTCGCCGCTCATTCAGTTCGGGTTCGATGTCAGGCTCTGTGACTGTGATCCGGTGAACCTTGGTCTGGATCTGGAGCATTTGGAACAGCTCTGCAAGGATGAGGCCCCTGCGATGCTGATCCTTGTGCATGTGTTGGGTCATGCCAATCACATGAAAGCGATCCAAGACATTTGTGACCGTTACGATGTGTTGTTGCTGGAAGACAGCTGCGAAGCGCTTGGCTCGGTCAGCGGTGGACGCAAACTCGGCTGCCATGGTGCTGCGGGTAGTTTTTCATTCTATTATGGCCACCATATCTCAACGATCGAGGGTGGGATGGTGGTGACCGACGACAGTGAGTTGCATCAGGTCATGTTGTCGCTTCGCTCCCACGGCTGGAGCCGGGATCTGAACCCAACGCTGCGGGATCAACTGCAGCAGGACCACAATATTGACGATTTCCGCAATCTTTATACTTTTTATTACGCCGGCTTCAACTTGCGCTCAACCGACCTGCAGGCATTCATCGGGCGACAGCAGATCCTGAAGCTTGACGATATCTGCCGCGTACGGGCACGCAATTTCGACACCTATGCCGAAGAATTGCACGGGTTTTATGCACAGGATAGCGAGACTGATCTACTGTCCTCTTTTGCCTATGGCACGCTGGTTGAAAATAGAATGGACGTGTTTGAGCATTTGAGAGCGCAGCAGATTGAATGCCGGCCGCTCATCTGCGGCAACATCGCTCGCCATCCATTCTGGATCCGGCACTATGGGCGTCAGGTTTTGCCAAATGCGGATATGATCCATGACTACGGGATCTACCTGCCAAACCACCACAACCTGTCGACTGCGGATGTGATCAGCGTCGCCAGCGCCTTCAAAGATGTGGCGCAGCCCAAAACTATGCGTGATCGTGCAGCCTGAGCTGCATCTGAGGTCTGATTGCAAGAACAACGGATAAAATAATGCCAATTGTAAAAAAAGCCCTCATCACCGG